>CAKRAM010000066.1 GCA_934294965.1 uncultured Clostridia bacterium | reverse complement strand
ATTACGTCGGGGTAACAAAAAAGCCGTTGCAAGACAAATTTCTTGCAGCGGCATAATTAGCGATACGTTACGCTACTATTATTCGTCGTCATCGGGAAGAGCAACGTTGTGGTAAACGTTTTGAACGTCGTCGTTATCTTCCAGAGTATCCAACATTTTTTGGAAACGAGCAAGATTTTCACCTTCCAACGTTACCATGTTTTGAGGAAGCCAAGTCATTTCGGCGGATACAAGGTTCAAACCCTTTGCGACTACTGCGTCACGAACTGCGGCAAGCGCGGAAGTTTCGCAAGTAATTTCCACCATTCCGTCTTCGACTTGAACGTCGTCGGCACCGGATTCGATTGCCAATTCAAAAGCGGCGTCCTCGTCCAATCCGATTGTATTTTCGGCAATAACAACGCCTTTGCGATCAAACATAAAAGTTACGCTGTTTGTTTGTCCCAAATTGCCGCCGTTTTTGTCAAATGCGCATCTAACGTCGCCTGCCGTACGGTTTTTATTATCCGTCAAGCATTCCACAATAACGCTGCTGCCACCGATACCGTATCCTTCGTAAACGATATCCACGTAGTCCACGGTGGACAATTCTCCGCTTGCCTTTTTGATACTGCGCGTGATATTGTCGTTGGGCATATTGTTGGCTTTAGCCTTTTGAATTACGTCGTACAACTTGCTGTTGGAAGAAGGATCGGAACCTCCTGCCTTTACAGCAACTGCGATTTCACGACCGATTTTTGTAAAAATTTTGCTACGAGCGGCATCGCCCTTGGCTTTTTTGTTCTTGATATTGTTCCATTTGCTATGTCCGGACATAAAAATTCCTCCGTTATTTGATGGATTTTGAGAAAACTTGATACATAACCACACTTCCTGCAACGGCGGCGTTAAGCGATTCCAAACCTCCGCTCATAGGAAGTGACACTATTTCCGCACGATTGCGAGCAATTGTGCTTATTCCGTTGCCCTCGTTGCCCACTACAACCGCGCACGGATAGCAAAAATCAACCGAGAATACGTTGTTTTTGCCCATATCGCAAGCGTACAACTTGTGCGTAGGCTGCAATGCATCAAAAACTGCGGACAAATCCGAACACTCGTGCAACGCAATGCAAAAATGAGCGGACATTGCAGAGCGAAGCACCTTTGGCAAGTACAAATCGACGGAATCCACCGCGTAAACGTCGGTAAATCCGCATGCGACAGCCGTCCTGAGCAAAGTTCCCACGTTACCGGGATCTTGTAAGCCGTCGAGTATCAAACAATTGCCGCCAGCCGCCAGCTTTGCTTCTTCCTTGTTTTTTACGACAGCCACAACTCCTTGAGAAGTAACGGTGTCGGTCAACTTGGAAAAAACTTTGTCCGCAACCACAATTGCGTTGTCGAACATAAATTTTTCGGCGTCGCTTTGCCTGACGAAGATCGCTTCCACGTCCGCTCCGTGCAAAATGGCGTCGCGAACCAAGCGTTCGCCTTCGATAAGGTATTTCCCTTGGCTTTTTCGATATTTTTTGTCCGCCAATTTTGCCGCAGCCGACACTTTGGCGTTGTCTAACGAAGTTATTATCATTTTCTCACAAGAAAAGGAGCCTTTACAAAATAAAGACTCCGTTGGCACGAATTACTTCAATGCGGCTTGTGCTTGATGAGCAAGTTGAGCGAACGTGTTTGCGTCGCTAACTGCGATTTCAGCCAAAGACTTTCTGTTAAGTTCGATGCCTGCAAGTTTCAAACCGTGCATAAGTTTGCTGTAGGACAAACCGTTTGCGCGTGCGGCTGCATTGATACGAGCAATCCAAAGGCTGCGCATATCACGTTTACGAAGACGACGTCCTACGTAAGCGTAGTTGCCGCTCTTCATGACGGCTTCGCGAGCAATACGATAGTTGGTGGATTTGAGACCGAAATAACCTTTTGCGGCCTTAAGTATCTTTCTACGTTTTTTAACGGCGTTTACACCACGTTTAATTCTCATTGTTAACCCCTCCTATTAGTACGGCAACATGCTCTTGATAGTGTTGGCTTGTGTCTTATCATCGTAAGCCGTGCTACGAAGGTTGCGTGTTCTCTTGGTTGTCTTTTTGCCAAGTTTGTGGTTTTTGTTGCATTGTGCGCGCTTCACTTTGCCGCTTTTGAGAACGACAAAACGTTTTTTTGATGCGCTATGGGATTTTTGTTTAGGCATATATTTGTCCTCCGAATAATTTTTTAACGTAACGGCGCAAGGAACATGGAAATGTTGCGTCCTTCCGTCGCGGGTTGCTTATCGATTTTGGAAACTTCCGAAAGCATTTCGGCAAATTTACGCATAACCTCGATACCTTGGTTTGCGTACGCTTGCTGTCTGCCGCGCATACGGATTGTTGCCTGAACCTTGTTGCCGTCCTGCAAAAACTTACGTGCAAGATTAGCTTTTGTGTTTAGGTCGCCAACGTCAATCGTCATCGAAAGGCGCACTTCTTTCACCTCGATGATTTTTTGATTGCGCTTCATTTCCTTCTCTTTTTTGTTTTGTTCGTATTTGTACTTGCTGTAATCCATAACGCGACACACGGGCGGATTGGAATTTGGCGAAATTTTTACCAAGTCCAGACCTTCGTCGTCAGCTATACGCTGCGCTTCGTAAGCGGACATTATGCCGAGTTGTTGACCATCACTGCCGATAAGCCGAATTTCACGATCGCGAATTTGACCGTTTGTTTGAAGTTCTTTTATAGTAGTGTCCTCCGAAAATAAAAAAGTGCGGTAAGCAAAAGTTACCACACCAAAAGAAACTACACCCAAGTCGGGCGTAAAATACTTATTGATTACCGACGCACACAATTATTCGGCGGTGAGAAGGGTACTTCTGCTTGATTACTTTGCAAGTATACCATCTCACGTGCGAGTTGTCAAACAATTTTAAGCAAATTTTCACACATTCTACGACAAATTTAGATTACAAGCAAACGTGCGAAACGGCACACCGCTTCGCACGACTTTGCAAGTGATTACAAGTGCTACATATCGGATGACTTCTCGGCAATTTCCTTTTGAAGTTTTGCGGAAAAATCGTCAAAGGACATAGTTCCCAAATCGCCCTTCTTGCGGTTTCGAACGGCAACAATGCCTGCTTCCTTTTCTTTTTCCCCGAGAACGAGCATATACGGGATTTTTTGAAGTTGCGCTTCGCGAATACGATATCCCATTTTTTCGTTACGATCGTCCACACTTGCGCGGATACCCAAATCAACCAACTTTTCGCACACGGAATGAGCGTAATCAATTTGATTTTCCGAAATGGGAACGATTTTTACCTGTTCGGGAGAAAGCCACAAGGGGAATGCTCCGGCATAGTGTTCGGTCAAAATTGCTATAAAACGCTCAATGCTTCCGAACACAACGCGGTGAATCATAACAGGACGATGCTTTTCGCCGTCTTGACCGACGTAAGTCAAATCGAAACGTTCGGGCATTTGGAAGTCCAACTGAATTGTTCCGCATTGCCAGGTGCGGCCGATGCTGTCTTCCAAGTGGAAGTCTATTTTAGGACCGTAGAACGCGCCGTCGCCCTCGTTGATTTCGTAGGGCTTGCCGAGTGTTTCCAAAGCCTTTTTAAGCGCATTGGTAGCGGTTTCCCATTGCTCGTCGCTGCCCATACTGTCCTCCGGACGAGTGGAAAGTTCTAAGTTGTATTTGAAGCCGAACACACTGTAAATTTTGTCGATAAGACGCACTACGCCTTCGATTTCGCCTGCTATTTGGTCGGGAGTCATAAAGATGTGCGCATCGTCTTGTGTGAAGCAACGCACGCGCATAAGACCGTGCAACGCACCGGACAATTCGTGGCGGTGAACCAAACCGAGTTCGGCAACACGTTCGGGCAAATCGCGATAACTGTGCGGTTTGCGTTTGTAAACAAGCATGCCACCGGGACAGTTCATCGGCTTGATAGCATAGTCTTCGTCGTCGATTTTGACAACGTACATATTGTCTTTGTAGTGATCCCAGTGTCCGCTTCTATGCCACAACTCTTGGTTCAAAATCATCGGAGTTTTGATTTCCACGTAGCCGGCTTTTTGATGCTCTTTTCTCCAAAAATCTTCCAAGGTATTGCGCAAAATCATACCTTTGGGGAAGAAGAACGGGAAGCCCGGACCTTCGTCGAAAATATCGAACAAATCCAACTCTCTGCCAAGTTTGCGGTGATCGCGGCGTTTTGCCTCTTCCAAACGAGTGATTTATTCGTCAAGTTCTTGTTTCTTTTCGAATGCCGTTCCGTAAATACGAGTCAGCATTTTGTTTTTTGTGTCTCCGCGCCAATACGCACCGGCAATACTGGTAAGCTTAAACACTTTCAATTTGCCGGTAGAAGTCATATGAGGTCCGCGGCACAAATCAACGTAGTCGCCTTGGCGATAAAGAGAAACGGTTTCGGCGTCCAATTCCGACAAAATTTCCACTTTGTATTGATCGCCGCGTTGTTTGAAAAACTCCAACGCCTGCAAACGGGGCATTTCTTCGCGAACGATAGGCAAATTTTGTTTGACGATTTCCACCATTTCCTTTTCGATTTTTTCCAAATCTTCCGGCGCGATAACGTCGCCTTCAAAATCTATATCGTAGTAGAAACCGTTTTTGATGGCAGGTCCTATTGCAAACTTTGCGTTTTTCCAAATATGAGATATTGCCTGCGCCATAAGGTGCGCAGTTGAATGGCGCAAAACCTCCAAGCCATTTTCGTCCTTAAGGGTGAATACCTTAAATTCGGCATCACAGTCCACCACTTTGTCCATTTGGCACATCGCGCCGTTAACTTCGGCGGCTACTGCGTTGCGAGCCAACCCCATAGAGATGCTTTCGGCAATTTGTTGACAAGAAACGGGTGCTTCGAATTGTTTTACGCTTCCGTCAGGTAATGTTACGTTAATCATTTTATCCCCCTTACAAATAAAAAAATCCTTATATTGCAGCATAAGCCACACATATAAGGACGAATAAATATCCGCGGTTCCACCTTATTTGACGACAAACCTTGCCGTCCGCTTGATTTGCCCTTTCCGCAAGAGCGAGCGCACCGAACAAAGTGGTATTTTGCAATTTCGTTTATGACAATCGCAGCGCCTGTCACTCTCTGAAAAACTACCTTTGCAAAACGTGTCTTTGCACGTCGGGTGTATTAAGTTAATCGTATTTTACCCCCAACCAAACATAAAGTCAACTGTTTTTAGCACTACCGGCAAACTTATTTTGTGGACGAACTCGGTATAAACGTTTTGCGTCACTAAATAAAACAGACAAAAATACCGGCGCGAAATACTTTGCGATCGATTAACCACTGCGGTCAATCACTCTATTCGTACAAATTGCAACCGAATGCTTTAAGTTGCACAAGACGTGTATCGCAAATTCGTGCATAACAACCAACCAATGGCGTTACAGAAGTTCCGGTATTTGTGTTTTTGTAAATTTGTAAATACGTATATAATGTGTTTATTTTGTATAAAAGGTAATGTATAACGATATAAATATATTTCTTCTTAAACGTTTATCTAATAGCCTACCTCTCGCATATTCAACGCACTGCCGCTCTGCGTAAAAATACTTCGACACGGTTCGATATTTCGCAGTCACAGTGCCGATTGAAATTGTCAATTTCCAACTGGCGGCAACTTTGGCAATTCACTTGACGGCAATATATTTTGTAGCAAACAAAGCATCGCACATGCGCTTAAAATCCGAGTTGAGAGAACAATTGTGATAAATCGTCACGTTTTGAGGCTTTGAACAAATCAAGTTCAGCATAGCCTCTTCAGCCGTCGATGCGCTTTTGGCAAGCGAAACCGTTTTTGACAAAACACTACCGCCGTCATCGAACAGCCAAAAGCAATCGTCTTGCATGGAAACCGAAATTGCGCCGATATTACGTTCGGCAGTATCGAACAAGTATTGCAAAAATTCCAATATCAGTCTGTCATCATAGAGAATGCATGCGTTGTCACTAACCAAACGGCAAACATCACTCCATTTCTTTTTCAAATTGCCTATTCTAAAATTATAGTACCCGTCCAAAAATATCGGTTTTTCCGCCTCGATTAGACTACGCACATAACGCTTATCGGATTGACTGTCGTAAACGCAAATTGTGTTTATAAGCACGTTAGAGAAAAAATCGTTCCGTGCGGATTTTAACGATTGCCTGACAAACCGATTTTTGTACCCCAAAACAATTGCCTCGGAAACAACGTTACAAACGTCATCGGCAATCAACCTTTTGTACACATCGGCGGTTGCAAACGTATAGTAACTACGCGCGACAGCTTCGTTTTGGCAACAAAAGCCGTTGGCCTTCGAAACGACGCGCGACATTTTGTTTGCAACGTAGTTCAACAAGTATTTATCTTGGTTCGACGCACCGATAGTCACTTCGTACATAATTATATTGTATGCAAGACGCTCACCTTTTATATGCTACCGACAAAGTTCGCGCAACCATCGGTTTGCAACAATTAATTATTGCTCGCAATCGCTTGGATACGACAAAAACGCTTTAGTTTGCTCCGATAATGCCCCTTTACTGCATTTTAACCCGTCTTGTCCAGTCCTTATCTGCGTCGGAAACTCGGTAAGAATCCCTATTTTTTTGCAACGCCTTGTTAAAGGTAGATTTGTTCAAAACCGAGCGTCCATCGCCTTCCATGTATCGTTTAGTTTCCGTCGGAAAACGAGCCATTGCCGTAGCCAAAAGCCAAGCAACCGCCATATCCACATAGTATTCGCCGTAAAGATTAATCGTACCTAATTTTGCAAACACCTGCTCGATGTAAGTTTCTACAAGATACGATGACATCAAATTTACAACGCCGTAACGGCAAACGAACGGCTTATCGGAAACGAGCAAATTGCAAAAGTACCCAAAGTAGTCGGCTAATTCCACCTTGCCTATTTTTACGGTAGAACAATCGCAAATTGCCCAACTTTGAATCGTATCGGCAAAAGCCGTGAGCAACCGTGTTTTTTGTTCAAACGGCAATTTTGCATTTGCAACGACAATTCCCTTAAGCATATCGACTTCGTGCCAAACATTGGACGGAAGTTCCATTACTTCATCCACGCGGTTTTTGTACTCCGCTGCCGTTTTACGCACAAACGGCACCGTGCAACCCAACGCAGGGACACTACTGTTTATTATCGTATTGTTAAACTCACTATACTTTTTATTGCTGTTTTGGCAAAAATGTTCCACTAGCAAATCAAAATCAATCACTTTAACTCCTAGAAAATCGCATAAAAAAATCCGACGGAAAGTCGGATTTTATTTATTACTTTTGAGATTCGATATATTTTACAATTGCTCCGACCGTAACCAATTCGTTTGCGATATCGTCAGGTACGGAAATGTTAAATTCTTCTTCCAAAGACATAAGCATATCGACAACGTCCAAACTGTCGGCATGAAGATCGGTGACTACGTTAGATTCCATAGTGATAGAATCGGGATCGGCTACGTTAAGTTTGTCTGCAAGCAAACTTTTTACTTTTTCAAAAACCATTGTGGTTGTCCTCCTTTAGTTACTACATTATAGTACACTTCGGTTAAATTTTCAAGTATTTTAACAAAATAATCGCTGCAAGCATATTGTGAAGTATGAAAAACTGCAGAAACGGGCGATTTGCCAACGAACAAACCTATCTAAACTGCATATGCCGCCGTCGCAACTCGCCACCCCCGCGCCCCAAGCCAAAATGCAACTACGTGGAATGTTGCTGGTGCAAAAACGGCAAGACCATAAAATTGAAAGTGGACAAATTCTACACAAAAGTATCTATGGAAATTGACCGCTGCACTTGCGGTGAACAAGACAACTGTAACGACTAAAGAAATTATAATAAAGCCATTGCTTAATATAAAAAATGACTGCCGTTTTGGCAGCCATTTTTTGTTACAAGTCGTCCGCATCCTGCACCGGATCGGCATATTTGCCAAGTCCCACAGGGTTACCCGTATAACTTCCTAGCGCATCACTGTCACTTTCGGAAGAATCGGATTTGGAATTTTTGCAGGACTTGCAATTTTTGGCAGAACTATTTTTCTTTGTTGTTTTTGCGGTTCCGTTACAATTTTTTGTCTTCATAAAGATACCTCCGCCATAATTGTGTTCAACCGAACAACAAAATATACAACAGCGCCATCGGTTCTAACACCAAATTTCAAAATTCACATTGCTGCAAAAAACGTTGCAAAAACATACCGTTATCGCACGACAAATTTTGCGAAATTTTGCATTTTGCTACTAAAGCCTAAAAGTTTGGCAAAATTGTATCTCAAATATATGAAATAAACATTGCATATCCATAACTACAACTTACCGCTGATTTTTGCAAAGTTAAGTATCTTGCAAATTGCAACGCAATCGACTGATGTAATTCCTCTTGCAATACTATTCATAATGAATATATTTCAACAAAAAAATCTACTAATATAGAACAAAAAGAAGGCAACCGCCAACGAAAAACAATTTTGTTAATCGCGGCAATTGCCGTAAGTCGTTAATGTCTTGCTCTATTTTAGAATTGTGCGTTGCCCACTGTTCTGGGGAAAGGAAGCACGTCGCGAATGTTGGAAACACCCGTCAAGTACATAACCAAACGTTCAAATCCCAAACCGAAGCCGGCATGCTTTGTGCCGCCGTACTTTCTCAGTTCCAAGTACCACCAGTAGTCGCTTTCCTTAAGCCCGAGTTCATGCATGCGTTCGAGCAAAACGTCCATGCGTTCTTCTCTTTGACTTCCGCCGATAAGTTCGCCGACGCCAGGCACCAACATATCGGTTGCAGCAACGGTTTTTCCGTCGTCGTTCAGGCGCATATAGAACGATTTGATTTCCTTCGGATAGTCTGTAACAAACACCGGACCGCCGACAATTTTTTCCGTGAGATACTTTTCGTGTTCGGTTGCGATATCACAGCCCCAAGAAACGGGGAATTCAAATTCGTCGTTGTGCGGAGCAAGCAACTCTATTGCTTTAGTATAGGTCATTCTTACAAAATGAGAGTTGACCAAAGTTGTCAAACGTTCTTTAAGTCCGTTATCCACAAAATTGTTAAAAAAGTCTATTTCGTCGTGGCAAACGGTCAAAACGTGGTTGATAACGTACTTTATCATGTTTTCGGCAAGTGTCATATCGTCCGAAAGGTCGGCAAAAGCAATTTCCGGCTCGATCATCCAAAATTCCGCTGCATGACGAAGTGTGTTGGACTTTTCGGCACGGAAAGTAGGTCCGAAAGTATACACTTTTCCGAATGCCATGGCGTAAGTTTCGGCATTCAGTTGTCCGGAAACGGTCAAATTTGCGGCTTTACCGAAAAAGTCCTTGGTATAATCCACCTCTCCGTTCTCATTTTTGGGGACATCGTTCAAATCAAAAGTGGTAACCTTGAACATTTCGCCTGCGCCCTCACAGTCACTTGCCGTTATAAGCGGAGTATGAACGTACACAAAGCCTTCCTTGTGGAAGAAACTATGAATCGCAAAAGCGGCTTCACTGCGAACACGCATAACTGCGGAAATCAGGTTGGTTCTCGGGCGCAAATGCGCAATTTCACGCAAAAATTCCACCGAATGGCGCTTTTTTTGCAAAGGATAATCCGGGGTGGATTTGCCTTCCACGACTATTTCCGTCGCCTTAATTTCCAACGGTTGCTTATTTTGCGGAGTAAGCACCACTTTGCCTTTTACTATCAACGCCGAGCCGACATTGAGTTTTGCAATTTCGTCAAAGTTATCGATTTGTCCCTGTTCGAACACTATTTGCAAACTTTTGAAACAACTTCCGTCGTTCAGTTCGATAAAACCGAAAACTTTGCTATCGCGAATGGTTTTTGCCCATCCGCACACGACAACTTCTTTGCCGCCATAGGCTTCGCCGTCGGCAAGCAAATCTTTTATCATAAGTCTTTGCATAATACTATCCTCTCATTTTGCGAAGGAACGGTGGAATACTTGCGTCTTCGTCGACGGTTGTGGTTGCGTCAATGTTGCGTCCCATATCTCCGCGCGGAGCAGCTTGGTGTTGCATGCCGGGCGTTGCCATAGGTCCCAACGGACGTTGTTGATTTGCCGTAGCATTTGTTGCGTTAGTACGTTGAACCGTGCTTGCCGCCGCTTGTGTGGCAGCCTCGCTGCTGAAAAATGTTGCGCTTCCGTCGCTATTTCCGCTAAAGCCGGTAGCTATAAGCGTAACTTGCACTTCGTCCTTCATATTTTCGTCAAAACCCACACCGAACAAAACGTTTGCATCCGGAGAAATGACTTGTCGAACCAAATCCACACCTGTGGTCACTTCGTCCAAAGTAAGGTCTTCGCCGCCGCGGAAATTGACAATCAAGGAAGAAGCGCCTTGAATGGTAGTTTCCAAAAGCGGAGAATACACGGCTTTTCTGATTGCGTCGATGGTCTTACTCTTGCCGGAACCTTCGCCGATGCCCATATGAGCCATACCGCTGTTGCGCATTACGCACTTAACATCGGCAAGGTCCAGATTGATTCTTCCGTCTTGAACGACGATTTCCGTAATACCTCTTATGCCTTGCAACAAAATTTCGTCGGCTTTGGTGAATGCGTCCATAATGGAGAAATTCTTGTCGCGATTAAGTTTTTCGTTTTGAACGATTACCAACGAATCGACAACGCCTTTGAGATTTTCAATACCGATTTCGGCATTCTTCATCCGACGCATGCCTTCAAAATTGAAAGGCTTGGTAACAACCGCAATCGTCAGAATTTGCAATTCTTTGGCAATTTGAGCCACGACGGGAGCCGCTCCCGTACCTGTTCCGCCGCCCATACCGGCAGCGATAAACAAAAGGTCTACGCCTTCCAACGCTTGTTGAATTTTGTCTTTACTTTCCAGCGCTGCTGCTTTGCCGACTTCCGGATTTGCACCTGCGCCCAAACCCTTGGTCAGTTTTTCACCGATCGGCATCTTTTTTGCAGCCAACTTGGAAAGCGCTTGTTGGTCGGTGTTCATGGCAAGAAACTCTACGTTTTTTATGCCGGCCTTCATCATTGCGTTTACGGCATTTCCGCCACCGCCGCCTACGCCAACTATCATAATTTTTGCAATATTGCCGTTATCAGAATAAAATTCCATTGTAGATTTCTCCTTAATTATTTTTTGAACAGCGCCCAAAAGCCGCCTTTATTTTTGTTTGTCTTAACCGCTTCGGCAATCAAACCATAGCAAGAAGTATATGCGTTACGTTTTGTTTGCGGATTAAGACTGTCGTAAACTTTGATTTGTTTACCCAAGTAGTATGCCAAGCAGTCGGCACCGCCTCTTAGGTTCGTAAGTCCGCCACCGGTAAGAATAATCGGCGTGGTTACGGGGATTTCCTTGTCACAATAGGAAAAACTCTTTATCACGTATTGCGCAATTTGTCCGATGCGCGCCTTGACGATTTCGTTAGCCTGTTTTGCATCGATCATTCTTCCGTTTACGGAATAAGCGTCGCCCTCTTGAATTTCCAAATTGAGGTTGATTTTTTCCAATGCGCTGACGGCAAACTTGAAGTCGCACCCGAGAACCTGACAAATATCTCCGGACAGGTATCCGCTTCCCAAAGCAAACGTACGTTGGAACAAAATCGCATTGCCGGACACAAGCGAAACGTTTGTCGTAAGGTGTCCTACGTCAATCACCATTGCGTAATCGCCGATAAACATCGAACGCGCACAATACAACGCTTGCGCGTCACAAGTGTTCAAATACGTGATATTTTTTATGCCCTTTTTGAGCAAAATCGGCGATACGCTATCGCGGAAGTATTTTTTCATGAAAGAGAACGATACCAGCGCGGTAAGTTTGTTGACGATATTGCCTACGGGATCTACCGTTTTGATTGCGTCGTCCAAAATAAAATAGGACGGCTTTCCGCCGAGCGAAACAAAGTCCTCTCCGCAACCGAAAATATCGGCTTTGTCGATTAACTCGTTCACGTCGTCTTTGCCCACTTTCTTTTTGGAGTGGAAAGTCAAGGAAGATTCGCTTGTGGACACGGCACAAAACACGCCCGGAACCCCCACGAAAATATCCTTGATTGTGGTTTTTGTTTTGTTTTCTACCTGAGCAATAGCCCCCAAAACCGCAGACTTTATGGTTTCGGGTTCGTAAAAACTTTTATCGTCAAAGCCATTGTACATACTTTGTCCCACGGCTTTTATGATAAAGTCGCCTTTGTCCGATACTTTTGTGGCAGCCATACAAGTTATCTTGCTGGAGCCGAAGTCTAAAATAGCAACGTTATCGTTTTTCATTTTACCCTCTTTACGTTATTTGTCGGTTGTAATTTGCCCGTTCTTTTGCACTACGATAATTCTACCTGCCTGTTGCAAGTCGTTATTGGAATAATAAACACTGAATGCGTTTATGAGCCTGTCGTTAAGATTGTCTTTGGGATTCTTTACGATAATTTTTGCACCCATAAGAGTGTTTATCACCATATCGCCGTCATCGCCGAACTCAAACACGTCCGATGTGCCAAGTATCTCTTTGGCATCGGAAAACTCTATTTTGCACTGCCACAAGGACATCAGCGCATTTATCACCGATGACAATTTTTCGTTTTCCTCCGCACCTGCAAACTCAAACTTGACGCCCGGAACCGTTGCAGAGGACACCGTTGTTTTGAATGCCGACGTCACGTCTATGCAATCGTGGTTCTTAGGAGCGTCGACAACATAGCCAAACGAATCCAAATATACGCTTGCTCCGCCGACCAAAACTTTGAGAACGGCTTGACGTTTTACAAAATGCACTTCCAACAAATCCGGAGAATGCTTTACGACGGCAAAGGCGTGCCATTGAGGAAACTGCTTGTTAAGCATTTCGGTCAAATCGTTTTTCATCAAAAACACCGTGCTTTTGCCTTTTGCCAAACTCAATATATCGTCCGCAGTCGGAGCATCGTCGGGAGCTTGAATGATGCCGCCGTCGAAGTTATGGTAAACAGGCATGACGCGTCTAACCGAATAGACCGACGTCAACACCACCACAAGCGCGACAAGCACCACGATTATTGCAACCAGCACGAGAATTCTCTTTCTTTTCACTGTATACCTCATACGCGTAACGGACACCTGATAGTACCCCACAATACGCTTTTACAATTATACACTCATTTGCCGACATAGTCAATAATTTTTGGGTGCTTTGTATTATATATAAATAATTACAATTCAATTTTCTCATGTCCTTTTATCATTTTTACAAGACCAAGCCAACGAAAATCAAAATCAAAATCAAAAAGAAACGAGTTCGACATAAAATCGAACTCGCCGCTCTGCATAACGTAACAAAGCTTAATTTACAAAAGAAAAATTGTCACAGCAAAATTTGCGATGAATGTATCAGGATAAATCTATTTGCCGCACTTCTTCCCTTGGTTACGTTTGGAACAAAAAGGTTATGATCTTATGTGACGCAATTCGCCACGTAGGTTAATTTTATTCGTTCTTCCGATTGTACTATCGTTTTGCACAAATGCACGTTGTCAATCGACGCAAATCACGTCCGCTCCGACCGAATGTAGGCACTCGGCAAAATTGTAGTATCCGCGCGCCACGTGTTCGGCACAATCGATTATCGTTTGTCCGCTTGCAGCAAGCCCGGCAACCACCAATGCCGCTCCGCCGCGCAAATCGCCTGCGCAAACGTTTGCCCCGTAAAGTTTTTTGCCGAGAACGACGGCTTTGTTTCCGCAAACGGAAATGTCCGCGCCCATTTTTCCAAGTTCAACCGCATTGTGCTGCAAACGATTTTCAAACAGATTTTCGGTAATTTGCGTTTCGCCTCCATCACTACATGCCGCCAGCGTCAAAACAAGCGACTGCATATCAGTAGGAAACATTGGATACGGCGCCGTCCGTATTTCCCCGTAGTCCGACGGTGAACGGTCGGCAACTATTTTTATTTCGTTGCGCCCTACCGTCACATCGAATCTTTCTTTAAGCAAATCGACAAACGAAGTTAAGTGCGAGGGAATGCAACCTTGCACGCGCAGTTCGCCTCCGACTGCCGCTACGGCGGAAAGATAAGTTGCGGCAACGATTCTATCCGGAATCACCTCCAAAATTGCCCCATGCAAATTAGGAACACCACAAACCGACAGCGAACCGGTTCCGATGCCGTTTATATTTGCGCCCATTTTGCAAAGAGCGACTTCCAACGCTTCGACTTCCGGTTCGGTTGCGCAATTTGTCAAAACGATGCTTCCGTTTGCCATAACGGCAGCCATCAACAAGTTTTCCGTCGCACCGACGCTGGCGAAACGCAACTCAAAATTCGTTCCTTTCGGACTACCAAAGCAATCCAACTTGCCGTTATCCGTTGCGCAGGTTATACCCATATTGCGCAGCCCCGCCAAATGAATATCCATAGGCCGAGATCCGATTGCACATCCGCCCGGAAGGGATAGACGCGCCTTTTGATAGCGAGCAATAAGCCCGCCGAGCAAAATTGACGAGCCTCGCAGTTTTCCGCACAAATCCGGAGGAACAACAAAAGTCGAAACCCTGCCCGACACGCACAAAACACTGCCCTGCACGATAATCTTTTTGCCCATAGCAGACAAAATTTTGCACATAACTTCCACATCGACGATTTTAGGACAGTTGACGATAACAACGTCTTCATCGGTCAAAACGGAGGCCGCAAGAAATGCCAACGCGCAATTTTTAGAGCCGTAAACGGGCAAACTTCCGAACAGGCGCTTTCCGCCGTTAACTATGTACTTCACTTTTTCCTCCTAATCGTCAAAATCGCCACCCGATATTTTTGTCGATAAGTTTAACAAGACCCCAATCGCCGCCATAAACACCACCAACGAGGTTCCACCGTAACTGACAAACGGCAAAGGCAACCCCGTAGGCGGAATACTGCCAGTGACGACGGCAAAATTTAGCAAGGATTGCACCGCAATCACCGCCGAAATCCCCGCCGACAAATAGCATCGAAATTTGTTCTTGGAGCAAACTGCAACGGACACTCCGCGCCACACAATAACAGCATACAGCGCAAAAATCACGATGCAGCCGATAAGCCCGATTTCCTCGCCTATTACCGATAAAACAAAATCGCTTTCGGCAAATGGCAAAAACCTGTACTTTTGACGGCTGTTGAATAGTCCCACCCCGAACCAACCGCCATTTCCCAAAGCGTACAACGACTGAATCAGTTGGTATCCTTCGTCCTTCGGCGAAGCCCAAGGATTTACGAAAGCCAGTAGCCTCTCTATACGGTACGGCTCAAGCAAAATAAGCACAGGAACAGCAAGGACGACGGGCGCCATAACGACAAGCAAATGCTTCCACTTTATTCCGCCCAAAAACAGCATAACGATCATCAACATTGCCATACACATCGTAATGCTCATGTTCGGCTCGGCTATTATTAAGCCGCAAAAAGCAATGCCTACACAAATTACAGGCAATGTGCATCGAAATTTTGTCATATCGGCTTTGGACATCCAAACGGCGCAAAACAACACAAAAGCAAATTTTGCCAATTCGGACGGTTGCAATGAAAAACTGCCGAATCCTATCCAACGTTTTGCACCATAGTTTTCTATGCCTATACCGGGAATAAAAACCAATGCCATCAATACTATCGAAACAACTACGCCGACAATCCATAGTCGCTTTACATGTTTCAACTTCATCTTGTAGCAACAAAACATCGCAACCAAGCCGACCAACGCGCCGATTGCTTGTTTAGTTACATAGTAGTATTTGTTTCCGTAAGAGATTTGGGCGGAATACATGCTTGCGCCGTATACAAACACCAAGCCGACGCAAACCAAAGTCAAACAAGAAAACAACAAAAGCAAATCAGGCTTATTTCGTTTCATCGGCAATCTCCGCAACGCACCGACAAAAATGTTCGCCTCGTTGGTCGTATCCGTGATATTTGTCGAAACTAGCGCAAGCGTTGGACATCAATACAGTGCAACTTTCGTATTTTTTAGCCATTGAATACGCAGCACGAACGACATCGCGCAATTCGTCATACACCCGTACCGAAAACGCGTAACCGGTTGCACATTGACAAATTTTGTTTGCCGTTGCGCCTACGGCAAACACGCCCACTACGCTATTCGGCATATTTTTGAACAATCCGTCGAAAGATTCCCCTTTGTCGCTGCCGCCGACAATCAACGCAACGTTGCCCTTAACAGATTTTATTGCAGCCAAGGTTGCATGAACGTTGGTTGCTTTGCTGTCGTCCACAAAACGCACCGAGCCGATATTGCCCACGACTTGCAAGCGATGCGGCAAAAACGAGTAGTCCTTCAAAGATTGCGCCGCAAAAGAAAAATCGCAACCGCAAACTACGGCGGCAAGAATTGCGCCGCAAGCATTGCAAACATTGTGTTCGTACCAACCGTTCAAATAGGGGGCTTCGGCTTTTTCAGTTGAACCACCGATGTTTATAGCGACGCATTCGCCGTCAAAATAACAATTGGCGTACTTGTTGCTTGCCGAATAAAACAACGTTGTCGCCTGCGACGTCGATGCCATTGCAAGCGAACCGCAATCGTCGCAATTGAACAGCGCAAAATCCGTTTTGGACTGCCTGATAAAATTGTTTGTTTTGGCTTTTTTATAGGCATATTCGCTTCCGTGATAGTTGATGTGATCACACCCAACGCTCGTTACCACGCTAACGTACGGAGCAAAAGTTTTTACATCGGCAAGTTGAAAACTGGAACTTTCCAGCACCACAATTTGCTCGGCTGACAAATTGCCGATTGCCGAGGAAAACGGAGTACCTCCGTTACCAAGCAGTACGGACTTTGCTCCCAAGATTTTATGTATCATTTCGCAAGTCGTCGTTTTGCCGTTTGTTCCTGTAACCGACACAATTTTGCTCGCACAACGACAAAAGCAATATTCGTGTTCCGAAACGATTTGCGTTCCGACTTTCTTTGCCCTCTTTCTTCCTCTGGCAAACGGCGGCTCTCCGGGGCTCAACAAAACGACGTCGCTTTTACAAAAATCTCCGCCATCGTCAAAGCCGGTAACATCATCGTAAAACACAGCGGTTTTACCCTCTTTATTTGCCAAAGACATTAATGCTTGCCCTGTTTTGCCCCTTCCGTAAATTACTATGCGTGACATATTATTCTCCAAACGCCATTAAAAGCCCCACGGACAGCATTGTCACCAAACAGTAAACAACGCAAATGCGACATTCGCTCCACCCCCTCTTTTGCAAATGATGATGGAACGGAGCCATCAAAAACACGCGCTTACCTTTTGTCATCTTATAGTAAACAACCTGCACGATTACCGACAAACAGGACACCACAAAAGTTAAACCGACTATCGGAATAAACAAACTTGCACGCGAAAAAATGGAAACGCAAGCAACAAGCGCACCCAGCGCCATAGAGCCGGTATCACCCATAAAGACTTTAGCAGGGAATGCGTTAAACGGCAAAAACGCCGCCAATGCTCCGATACCTACGTAGCACAAACTTGCCATATTTTCGATTGTTTGCGCCGAAAGCGTATCCCCGACGCCTTCCGCCCGCACCGCTTCTTTGCCCAAAACGAGAATCATCCCGAACAAATAGCACATAACCGTACCGGTGGCAAGACCGTCCAATCCGTCCGTTAGGTTTACACCGTTCGTGCATGCTAAGTAAATGAACACGGTAAGCGGAACAATCCAAAACTTCAAGTTTAGTTTTTTGTCGGTAAAAGGCAAAGACAACTTGCTTCCGATTGCGGCGTTTTTGTATACATACCACGCAACCAACAGTGCAATTGCCAATTGCACTATAATCTTTTGATAGGCTTTTAAGCCCAAATTTCGCTTATAATAAATTTTGATAAAATCGTCTAAAAAGCCCACCACTCCGTATGCCACGAACACGGCAATTGCAACGGCGACAGTCCTGTTTTTGAAACCGACAAATACCCAAGCACCAACTGCAATAGAAACTATAAAGCCTATTCCGCCCATAGTTGGCGTTCCCTTTTTGTAATCGTGTTCGGAAACGTAGGACAATATTTGTTGCCCTGCTTTCAACTTTTTTAGTAGCGGAAGCAATATAAAGTTTAGAATCAGGCAAATAGCAAAACTGCCCGACAGTGCCAAATATCCGTTCATACGTTTCCTTTTAGTCAAATGCCGTTTGACGATGAAGCAATAAGAAAAATACTTCCTTGCACGCTTTTTCCACTTCGCCTTTTTTCTAACTTAAAGTGCAATACGAGATTTTTTTGCTGTAAACATGCAAATTGGCTACGAGTTTTTGCCAATAAGCCAAAAAGTTTGCCGTTGTGGTTTTGACAAATTTCATTATCGTCATACGCCAATTTGCGACAAACCGCTTATACATTTTCTTCGGTAAAACAACTTTTAGATTTGCGAATCACAAATGCGCACAGCCGATTGCGATTTTATCGATTTATCAATTCCAAAACCGTGTCAGAATCCGAATACGGCAATTTTTTGTTCCTGACTTCCTGATAACGTTCGGCGCCTTTGCCCAGCACGGCAACCACGTCGTTGCTTTCGGCAACGGAAGCGGCGTATTCGGTTGCTTGCTTGCGATTGAGCACCACTTTGCACGGACAAGACATTCCGTACAAAATATCTTCGGCAATCGTTTTCGGATCTTCGTAACGCGGATTGTCGTTGGTAATGACGGCAAAATCGGCATATTTGCTAACCGCTTTTGCCATAAGCGGACGTTTGAATTTGTCCCTATTTCCGCCGCAGCCGAACACCACAATCAACTTTCCGTTGCAATTATCTCGCAAATAAGACAAAACGTTATCTATGCCGTCCGGAGTGTGAGCATAGTCGACAATTATCTTTGCGCCGTTAGGCAAAACGTATTTTTCGTTTCGACCGTCAATTTTGTCCAATTCGGAAACTGCAGCGGCAACGATTTCCATCGGAATGCCCATAGCAACGGCACACGCCGCCGCGGCGAGAATGTTGTAAACGTTAAAAAGGCCGCCCAATCGGCTTTTTATGACCGCCTTTTGACCGAATGCGTTCAAAACAAATATTATGCCATCTTCCGTCACTTTGACGTTTTCGGCAAATACGTCGGCATCGCCTTTGGCCGAATATGTTACGCACGGACAATCCGCCGCAATTTGTTTGCCCAGTTCGTCGTCGACGTTTACCACGGCGTTACGCACGTAATCTCTGCAAAAATAACTTTTCTTAACCTCGGCATATTTTTGCATCGTTCCGAAATAGTCCAAGTGGTCTTGCGAAAAATTTGTAAATATTGCTGCTTCCGCGCATATTCCACTCATTTTAGAAAGTGCGATTGCGTGCGCCGACACCTCCACTATCACGCTTCGCACTTTTGCCAAGTACATTAGTTTCAGCCAATTGTGAAGTTCAATAGGATCGGGCGTGGTAAGTGACGAAGAATACTTTTTACCGCCGAAAAATACGCCGTTTGTGCCGATTACACCGCAATCGATGCCGTGACGGCACAATATCGCATTCAAAATGTATGACGTGGATGTTTTGCCGTTCGTCCCCACAATGGACACGATTTTCATTTTATCGGCAACGCAATCATTGAAGTTCTTTGCGCAAATTGCCATTGCGCTTCGCGAAGACGGCACGACGATTTGCAACGCTTCGGTATCTAGTTTGCGTTCGCACACGACGCCTACCGCGCCGTCGCCCAACGCTTTTACAATCATTTCGTGTCCGTCGTAATTTTTGCCATTCAAACAAAAAAATAAACATCCGCGCGAAACCTTGGAGGTATCGCAACACAAAGACGTGACTTCCACGTCGTCGTTTCCGTAAATTTTACAACCTACACCCACCAACAATTGTTGCAACCGCATACCACCCTCCCGACAAGACACACGCCAAACTTGTACAACAAC
>CAKRAM010000065.1 GCA_934294965.1 uncultured Clostridia bacterium | reverse complement strand
CTATCATGCCGGTGAAGTGTTCCAACCCGTACTTAACGGTGTTCTTCAAACTGGAAGAAACCGCCGAAACCGGAAGTCCGTATTTGAACTTTACAAACAAGTCTACATAGATGCGGTCGCCTTTTGTAACTACGCGAACGCCACGACTTTTTCCGTTTCGTTTGAACAGGTCCGCAAAAGAATCGGAGAAGCCGAAAGGAACCATTTCCACAACGCCGTAGCATTCTGTGGCAAAGTGTCCCGCAAGAGACGCAATTACGTCGTCCGAGACGGCAATAGTACCGTAAGAATTTCTAGTACGCAAAGCCATATGGCTGTACCTCCTTATTTCGCGTAGAATTATTTTACCGCAAATCTCATTTTTTTACAAGCACTTTTACGCCGTATACGGCAAAAAATGCCTCAAATTGTCTTTTTTGACCTATTTTTTG
Organism: uncultured Clostridia bacterium; assembly: GCA_934294965.1. Classification (GTDB taxonomy): domain Bacteria; phylum Bacillota; class Clostridia; order Christensenellales; family CAG-314; genus Fimimonas. The sequence goes on along the minus strand of CAKRAM010000065.1, from coordinate 1,320 downwards.
ACAAGCAAGCTGTACAAAAGCGCCGTTTGACCTAAATTTGACACACCACACCACACAAAAATCGTCAAATATACTTTTTTTTGCACAAATTGCTTGCCAAAAATAACAAACAATGCTAACATATATAGGCATGAATTTAGCACAATATTCTATCTACACGGAGGTGTAAATATGTCCAAAGTATGCGTTATATGCGGAAAAGGCAAGATGTCTGGTAACAAGGTTTCTCACTCCAACAGAAAGACACCTAAAACTTACAGTGCCAATTTGCAAAAAGTAAAGGTGGAAGTCAACGGAAAGGAATCCACTGAATACGTTTGCACCCGTTGCATCAGAACAGCCAACAAAGAAAAATAATAATGTTTTTATCTCGGCTTCGACCTGTGTCGAAGCCGTTTTTTTCAGTTTGTCAGTATTCTACGCCACTGCGTTTTTGCGCTGCGCCGATTTTTCCTTTTGCTCTAAACGTCGAGTTTTGTCCACATCTTATTGGCAAAATTTAATCGTCACCCGACGGCTTGCATCTCACAATCGACAAAGAGTAACGCTACAACGGAGCGCCTCCTGTACCTAAGCAAAGTTGTAAAATATCGTCGGCAATTATTGCATTTTGTAAAAAGTTTGATATAATGTACGTAAAAGGCAAATCACTACGCGCTGCCTGGTAAAAAAGCACTGATTCATGAGGAGAAAACGATGACAAATTTGATTTCCGCAGCCATCGGCAATACTTGGTACTTACAGTTTGAAGTCGACTTTATTTTATGGCTGCAATCGCTTGGCGGAAAAGGTAGTTTTTTGTACTACTTGATGAACGGAATTTCCATGTTCGGCGAAACCTACCTGATTGCCGCAACAATCATCGTTTTGTACTTCGGGCTGGACAAAAATGTGGGAGAAAGAGTTGCATTTACAATGCTGACGGCAGGCATGCTTACACCGATGATAAAAAATATCGTGTGCCGCACGCGACCGTTTGACAGCGTTAACGCAATACAAAACTTCCGCGACGTGGGCGGATATTCTTTCCCGTCCGGGCATTCGTCGGCATCGGCTGCGACCTATGGCGGGCTTGCTTGGCAATATCGCTCCAAAAAGTATGTTTGGCTTACGATTATCGGCACTGCGCTTCCGTTGCTGGTTGCTCTTTCCAGAATGTATCTCGGCGCGCACTACTTTACCGACGTCACGGTAGGTTTGGCGCTTGGCGCGGTTTGCGTGTTCGGATTAGATTTGTTGTTCAAAGTTGTTCCAAACAAATATTACCTTTACCTCGGCGCGTTGATTTTGGGAATTGTGGGCTGTTTCTACTGCAAAACG
>CAKRAM010000064.1 GCA_934294965.1 uncultured Clostridia bacterium | reverse complement strand
CCTTGTGCGTTTTGAACATTTTTTCGTAGCCGTCGCGCATGGCGGCAAGTTGTGTTTTAAGTTCGGCAAACTGCTTTTCACGCGAGGAATCGACAAAAGTTTTTATCTCGACAAGCACCGCTTGCGCGCGAGAAATCACAATTTTGTTATCTACCGCACGCACGCTGCCACCCAAAGCCGACACCTTTGCCACAAGTCCGTAATCGGAACATTCGTCGTCGTTGCGGGCGGCAAAACAATAGAACTGCCTGTCGCAAACAACGCTGACGTCCGTAGGCATTTTGCAAATGCCTTCCGGAGTGAATGCGTTTACAATGGGCATAAGTGAAACGGAAAACTCCGCAGAAATTGTGTCGTTGCCTTTTTTTGACAAACGGAACACCACTGCGTCGTCCGCGCGAGAAACAAAAATATCCCGCCTGTAGTCGGTTTCTCCAACGGTGTAAGTTACGGTTGCCTGACCGCTTGCCATATCCAAACTGCGGCTGAAATCGGTCACGGTGTCGTTGTGGAAAAACTTTATCCCCACCAGCCCCAGCGGCAAGAGGCAATCGGCTTGCGGACGAAAATTGCGTTGTTCCAAAGCGTCCGTAAGCACTTTTTGCGCGCGCAAATACTCGCCGTTTTCTATCAACTTTTTAGTTTCGTCCGTCAATGCAGATACGTCCGGCAAAACGGTAGTTTTTCCCTGCCAAAACAAAGACGAATCGTTTATCAAGATTTTTTCTTCTACCGCTCCGCCGAAAACGTTTGCGGCGGTTTTTCCGTTGCCGAGAAACAATCCCTCTCGCCAACTTTCCCCCTGCCACTCGGACGGAGATTTGAAGCGTAAAATGTCGTCGTTATTCTTTGCCATGTTACCTCACGCGTTGCCTAAAAAATCTATACCGCTATATTATACCAAAAAACGGCGTTCGTGTCTAGACGGTGGAAAGTATTTCCGCAAAAATACGAATATCGTTTTTCATCGACGACTTTCGACGCCTTGCATGCGCGTTTTTCCGCCAATAAACGCTGTTTGACGCACAGAAAACCGACTTGATTTGCCAAAACGTCGGTAAAAACGGCATTTGCAAATAAACTTGCCACTAAATTATTAGCCAACTTATTTTTCGATTTGTTCCGCAAGTCGCCGGCAAAAAACTCGGATAGCGTTTACCGCAAAAACAAAAAGCCGTCGCAATGCGGCGGCGGTTAGTAACAATCGACAAATGACTGAACTAAAAACAACTACATGATAACGGCACTATCCACAAGTTGAGCCAACTTTATCACGTAGGGCTGTGCCAAGTGGAAACGCAACATCGTGTTGCGATACGCTATCCAGCAAATTTTGATGATTTTGGGATTGCGCAAGTGCAATGCGTTTACAAAGTAGTTCGAAACGGCATAAACGTCCGAAGTGGCGGATTTGGACAGTTTGCCTTCGTCCAGCAGCAATTGTTTAAGTTCGTTTACGATTGCCGACATACTTTTTATCACATCGTACCGAAGGAATATTTTTTCGGCGGTGAAAAAACGTTCGGCAATTGCCGATTCTTCCTTGCCCATTCCGTTATGGTCGGTATTTTTAAGCAAACTTTCGCCTGCACGCTTGAAAGGCTTGATAACTTCACTGACAAACTTGCGGTAGGACGCGTTGTTGTCCGTATCGCCGAAAAACTCGTGCAAAAAATCCGTTATGCTGCGGCGTCCGCTGTCGATTTCCGTAAGCAGGCACACCACGAACGTGAACAAACGGGTGGTATCCTGTGGCAATTTTAGTTGATTAATCACCACGCCGTCCGACCGCGTCCAAGTGACTTTAGCGCGAGAAAACTCCGTTACGTAGGAAGTGTTTTTTATGGACGAGGACAGGCACTGGCAAAGCACGGGGCAATTTACCACGCATTTAAGCACGGAAGCGATATTTTTGTCCACCATGATAAGCTCGCCGTCTATGAGGTTGTTTACGCATTCGGTGAAATATGCAAGGTCGTTTATGCTCATTTTGCTCCTTGAATTTCGTCAACCAAATTTATAGAAGATATTATATCACATATTTTTCCGTAAATAAAGCATTTTTTACAAAAGCCCGAGATGACGAAAAAATTGCGCAACGCTTGGGATTCCTCTCCATCACCAACTATTTTTGCAAAGACGAATCGTTTTGTGCATGTAACCTGCCTTATAGTACGTCTATGCACCTCAAACAAGCGCTCGGAAAGAGGCAGAAAAGCCATATTTCGGCCGATTGGTGATGAAAAATTGACTTCCTGTGAAAAAATAATTTTGCCGGTACTGCTCGTGCGATATAAATTTGAAGAAACTATTTTTTCAAAAGCCCGCAAAAACTATTGTAAACAACCGACTTTTGTTGTATAATACAATTCGGTTTGTAGTCTTTACGTACAGCCGTTAGGTGCAAACAAATTATACGGGAGGCAAGGCAATGCAAGCGGGAATCACACAAGACAGCACCACCAATAAGTTGATTTTGTTGTTTGTATTCGACAAAATGGAAACCGCACTTACCGAAGCCACCGTGCTGGATTTGTGCAGTTACAAAAACAACTGGATAGACTTTACCAACTGCAAACAAACGCTGTACGACGTGGTTCAAAACGGGTTTGTGTACAAAAGCGTGCCTATGGGCGGAGGCGAAGAACTTTACGACCTGACCGCCGAAGGCAGATGGTGCCTGAAAAACTTCTATACTCGAATCCCGTCCAGCGTAAGGCAACTGATTTCCGACGATATAAAGAAAAAGAGAATAGACTATCGCCGCCGCCAAGACTACGTGGCAACTTACGAAAAATGCCCGGACGGCAGTTACGACGTTACGATGAAAATCGTAGAGCCTACCAAAACAACGTTGGAAATTAAGTTCAACGTTATGACCAGAAACATTGCCAAATACATCGAACGCACTTGGCAAGAAAAAGCCGCGTCGGTTTACGGCAAAATAAGCGATACGCTTATCGACTAGCAACCCGCTCCGCAAAACACATTGAAAACAAACATTTCTTTGCCAAGTTCCCGTCGCAATTTGCGACGGTTTTTTATTTTCACCGCCAAAAAACTGCTTTTTAGTGACATATATGCAGTGTTTTTCGTCATTAAACACTTCCGCTCGTCACCGCACGACGCCGTGCCAAACACCGCTAACTCTTTTTACGCTTCAAACGCATATGGATTCCGTTCTTCATAACGAATTGCCGAAAAGATTGCTTTTCAGCGCTATTTTTCCGAACGCTCGTTTGCAGTACGTAAATGTTTTGATTATTTTATCGGCCGCAACCGCAACTATGCCGCTGATTTTGCCGAACGGATTTCCTCTGCCTCGGACATTTGACGCAGAGCCTAATTTACAAAAAAACGCTAGACGACCAACTCGTTTGACGATTTTCCACTTTTTATTACAATGCGACGAATTTCTACTTTTAGTTACGATGCAGCAAGTACAGGCACGCCATTGCCACCGAAACGTAACAGGATTGACCGATGTTTACAAGGTTAAGAGGATATTCCTTGATGCCAAACTCGTCCACCACGTTTTTGCTACCCAACAGCGGCGCGGAAACACGCGCCTTGCTCATAAGCGAAATGGGGATTCCGCTGTTTGCGCCGTAGTAGTCTACGGGATTGCAAAATTCGTTAAGTCCCAAATCTATTACCGCGTCCACACCGGCAAACGCCGCTTGGATGTTATCCAGCACAATGCCCTTGCGTTCGGTTGCGATGTCCGACGGCGGCAAATACCAAGTAACGGTGCTGCCGAACAGCGACAAAACAGAAATAAGTTCGGTAACTTTGTTCACGTCTCTGTTGCCCACAAGCAGCACGTTTAAGCCGTTAAGCCCGTCCGTGCGCGCCCTAAGTGCCATCACGTCCGCAAGAACGGCAACGGGATTAAACTTGCCCGAGCCGCCGTTGATGACTTTTGCTCGGCAGGTTTCGGCAAAAAGTTTTACAAAGTTGTCGTTCTTGTCCGAAACGACGATATCGCTTACGCCCATGTTGTCCATAGCGCGAAGTTGCTCTGCCGCGTCCGCGCCGAAAGTTAAAAACGGCGTACCGGACATATACGTTACCGCCAAGCCGAAAGCCGTGGACGATAAGCAAGGTTTTTGCCAAACTCCGCCCAACACGCACCCAAGTAGATGAGGACTGCGCTTGTAGTCGGCGGTGACGATTTTGCGCATTTGCGTGGCAATATCCAATATTTGCAAAATGCCGTCTTTGTCGAAATCGGTAAGTGAGATGATGTTTTTCATTTTACCTCGCCACAATTTGTTTTGCGTAAATCTTGCAAAACGTTTTGAAAGTAATCCGGAAGCGGAACGGAAAAACTCATTTGCTGCCCCGTCCTCGGATGGACGAACCTTATCGTTTGCGCGAACAGCAACTGTCCGTTCAAATTCCACTTTTTTGTTTTGTCACCATAGGTTTTATCCCCGACGACGGGATGTCCCAAGACCTTGGAGGCGTGAACGCGTATTTGATGAGTACGTCCGGTTTTAAGTTCAAACTTGACCAGCGTAAAACGGTTGAAACGTTCCACCACGGTATACAGCGTTTGAGCCGACCTGCCGCCTTCCACCACGTCCATTTTTTTGCGATCGGTTTTGCAGCGACCTATGGGCCTGTCGATTGTTCCTTCGTCCGCCTTAACGTTGCCGGCAAGCAACGCGTAATATATTCTCCTGCAAGTTTTTGCCTGAATTTGTTTTTGCAACTCCACGTGGGCAAAGTCGTTTTTGGCAACGACGAGAAGCCCTGCCGTGTCCTTGTCCAACCTATGCACTATGCCCGGGCGAAGAACGCCGTTTATGCCGGACAAATCCTTTACGTGGAACAAAAGCGCGTTTACAAGCGTGCCGCTATAGCAATTGTTAGCCGGATGCACCGTCATACCCTGCGGTTTGTTTATCACTGCCAAGTCGGAGTCTTGGTACACGATGTCCAGCGGAATATCTTCCGGAAGAACGTCCAAAGGAACGTCGTCCGGCAAAGTGACTGAAACTTCGTCGCCCTCTTTTACGGCGCAGGATGATTTTGCGACAATCGTTCCGTTTACCGAAACTACTCCGCTTTGCAGCAATTTTTGAGCATGCGACCGTGTTATTTGAGCGTTTTCGGCAACAAAAACGTCCAACCTGCGGCATTCTTCGTCGGCATTAAGAAGGATTGTTTTCATCGTCGTCCTCACTGCCGACTTGGCTAGCGTCGCTTTTATCGTCCGTCGCAAAAGGTTGTTCGGTTTGTGCGGGAGAGCATTGCTGCGTTTGACAAGCACTATCCGAATCGGTAGTGTGCGGTCCTTGGCAATCGTCCTGTGCGTCGGCGTTTGCCGCGGATTTTTCTTCCTTGACTATTTTCAATAGCGAATCCGGATCGAAAATAACGATTGCCAAAAGCGCCATTATCACGCCGACAACCAAACAACTGTCGGCAATGTTGAACGAATATGGAAAAAAGTCCTTAAGCCCCCACGCGCTGAAATCGAAATGAATAAAGTCGCGAACCTGTCCGCTGAAAAACGTGCCGTCGCCGGCTACGTAAAAGCGGTCGATTGCGTTGCCTATCGTGCCGCCAAGCATAAGCGAAAAGGCAATTTGTCCCCATACGCTGCGCGTTCTGCTGCGATACATAAGCCACACGAACAGCGGAAGCCCGATAAGCGTGGTTATAAACAGCACCACGTTGGGCAAATCGATACCCATCATTGCGCCGTCGTTCAATATGGTGTCGAACACGACGAATTTGCCGATTACGTCCAAATGCCGATACTCTACGCCGCCCATAAGTTTGTCGTAGATGAAGTGCTTGGTAAGTTGGTCAACGGCTATGCACACCGCAACGACAGCCCAATATATAGCCGAAAAAATCGGCATCGATAACGTCTTTTTTTCTTTTGTCATAATCCACCACTATTTGTCGTCATCGAACACGTCGTCGTCATCGCCAAAATCGAACACGTCGCTAACGTCCGGCTTGACGAAAACACCACTACCGGTTGCATTTGCCGAAGTGAACGGAGTACTCCGTTGCACGCCCTTGGAATATTTTACTCTCAAACCCAAAACGACGATTACCGCCGCAAGCGCAAGCCCGACAAGCACCAGCGAAGGCACGATTCCGTAAGCCGCCGAAATGTTGATCAGTTGACTTTTTGCATCGGTCGCAACGCCCATAAACAAATCCGTCGTCAACGCGTCAAAAACAACCGTTTGCGCCGTTTGCATATTGTTTACAAAACGCTCGCCTGCGTACTTATCCAAATTTTCAAATGTGTCCTGCGAAGTGTTGCTGATGCGATGTTCGGCGTTAGTGCTTTCCGTGTAGCCGTCCAAACGAGTAAAATTGCCGGAAAAGAAAAATGCCGTGGGTATACCTTTTAAGCGGAACGGGGTGTGATCCGAACCTTGAGTGGATTCGTAGTAGCCGTAGCCGAAACTGTCCGCTATCGCAGAAATTCCCGCCGCATACGGCTTAACTTGCAGCGCGCAGGGGGTATCTTTTGCCATGGACAGCAAGTACTTTTCCAAATCGGTGCTTTTGTTTTCGCACTGAACGTACAAATTGTCGCCAACGCCGAGCGAATCAAAGTTAAACATCGCCAAAACGTTTCCGAGGTCACCGTTGGTTTGCATATGGTCGACAAAGTACTTGGAACCATACAGTCCTTGTTCCTCTCCACCGAATGCGACAAAGTAGACATCGCAAGGCAAACTGCTTTTTACTGCGGCAAGTTTTTTTGCCAACAAATACATAGTAACGACGCCGACGGCATTATCCGCCGCGCCTTCGCCCACGCCGTTGTTATCGAAATGCGCACCTATCACAACCGACTTACTTGACGGCGTATCCAACTTTGCAACGACGTTTGCCGATTGGTAAGTCGTTTGCTCCACAACAACGTTTACGCCTGTTTGCAACGAAACTTCCAATCCGTCTATCTTTTCAAATTCCTTCACCAAACCGCGCGCAACGGCAATTTCGTTGCCCTGATTGCTGCGGTTGGGATAGTTTGCACAGAATTGCTTGACCAGCAAGTACTCCTCGGTCGTTTTATAGTCCGAGGCAGAAGATGAATCGTTTGTTTGTTCGGCAAAACCAACCGAAGAAAACGCCAAGCATGCAATCAACATAAACAGCACGCCCCACTTAATAAGCCGTTTCATAGCGCACCTCCCGAAGAAAGAACAACCACGCGGGAAATGCCGCTCACAATTTCCAACACGGCAAAGATTACGTAAACAATGCTGACTTTACAAAAATATCTTGCTGCATTTTCGGAATTGAAGTAGACTTTTTTCGTTACGAAATAGAAGCCTGCGCTGCAAGCCGTAAACACTATGAACGACACTACGGTGGACAGCCAAACGATGGCAACGGGCGTGAACAAATTGATTATGTCCAAACAGCCCAAAACAAAATAGTACGCCGCAACGAACAGTTTTACCCAAAATCCGTATTCCGCCCTAGGCAAAGCAAATCCGGAAACGTTTACGAACACACTGCTTACCCACGTTGCGATAAACTGCACCAAGACGCCGTAAATCAACGCGGAAAGCACCGCAACAAGCACTGCCGACGAACCTTGAATTACGGCAAAGTCGCTAAACTGCGAATACAACAGCGTTTGATACACCATGCGCCAAGACGCAAACGCGTAGCACAACACCAGCATAACGCGCACGATGATATCCGCCGATATAAAATTTTTGCGAAGTTTATTTAACAAAAGAACACCTCTACGTGTGCAGAACACACAAACTTGTGCGCAACTGCCGACTAAATTGCAGTCAGTTGCAATATCAACATCGTAAGCACTTCGTCGTCGTTGACGAACGCTTTTAGTTTTTGCTCGGCAACGCCGAAGCAATCCAATGCGCGTTTAAGCTGCATCGGCTTATATTTTGCGGCGGTTTCCTTGGCAAAGCGAACCGCGCCCGGCTTTACGCCCAAAAATTTGGCAATTTCTTCCGAGGAAAAATCCGAAGTTTTTACGTAGTACATCCGTCGATACGTTCCGTACAACAGCGAAAACAAAAACCTTGCCTCTTCGCCTCCGCTGCGCAACGTTTTGTAGATATCCAATGCCTTTGCGGCGTTTTTGGAAGATATTGCGTCGGACAAATCGAAAACGGCGTACTCGGCGTCTTTGGTTACCATACTTTCCACCGAGTCGATGTCGAACTTGCCAAAATCGATAAGCTTTTGCGTTTCGCTTTCCACACGCGCCATATCGCACAAACAATAGGTTGCCAGTTTATCCGCAGAAAGACGGTCCACTTCGATGCCCGCCCTCCTGCAGGTTGCCACAATCCACTTGATGACAATCGCCTTGTCCTGACGGTTGCAATCCACAATTTCCGCGCCGAGAGAGGCAAACGGCTTGTAGTCGTCGGCAATTATTATCAAAAAATACGTTCCGTCGCAAGCGGAAATCAAACGCGAAAGTTTGTTTTTGGCTTCCTCGCCTTTGTTGCCCGAGGCAAGCACGAAATCCTGCACTACGACGACTTTTGTAGGGCAAAACATCGACGGAGTTAAGCATGCAGCCTCTATGTCGCCCACCGTCGGTTGAGTCAGCACGTCGGCGGAAAACTCGTCGGTTGCCGAATAGAACGCGCGGACGTTTTGCACGGTGCGACGGATAACCCAGCGATCGTTGCCAAACAAACACAACGCTTTAACTTCGCCGCTACCAAGTTTTCCCTTGACGTCCAAAAAGCCTATCACAACGCACCTCACAACAAAAATTCGGCGTTTGTTTGCACCTTGCCGACAAAAAAGCCGACCATCAAACAAAACCAACGATAATTTTATCATACTTACGCGATATTGTAAAGTTTCCGTACTTGTTTGCGCCGTAATTGAGCCTTTCGTTGGTTTGACTTTGCGAAAGCACCGGCTTGCCGGTTGCGCAAAATTTGCTTACCGCGCTGTTTGATACAAAAACGTCGATATCCGTGCGATTTGTCCAGTAGCCGACAGCCGCCTTTTCGTTGCGAAGGGATAAACACAAAGTCAGCCCGTCCACGTCGACGACCATTGCTGCAAGTCCGCCGTCGTATAACGCCTGAATACTTATTTGCCCGAACGACACACGCTCGTTTGCCGGCAAATAGACAAGCGGAATTTTTTGCTTGGCAAACAGTTTTTCGACTTTTGCGTTGGTTGCGTGATTGGCAACGTACGCCTTATCTACATCAATCTTATCGCAAAAAGCTTGCAGTAAATTGAAATTGCATTTGGAAAAATCCGAAAAGACCAATTGACAGTGGGAAATATCCGATTTTTGCAGTTTTTCCTCGGCGTATCCCAATGCGTATTCGTCGCAAAAGTTACTTACGAGAGTTGCATTGCCGCCGTCATCGGTAACAAGCACGGCGGTATCGTTGTAGGCGCAATACACGTAAGCCTCGTTAGATGTTTTTTGCGGAATGTACGCAAGTACGCAATCCAAAACCAACAATGCGGAAAGAACGCCCACAATAATAACTTTGCCCTTTTTGCCAAAGTACACGTATCCGCCCAAAACGAACAGCAACACCGCACAAATAGCAACTGCAAGCCCGCCGGCGGCAAAGTTTACCGACGAAAACGGAATTGCCGAAACGTAATCGGCAATTTTGCCGAGCGCGGTCAACAGCCAATCGCTTGCGGTGAGCAAATATCCGAAAACCCACGGAAGCATTCCGCCCAGTCCCAAAACGAACACTATCCACACAAGAGGAACGGCAACCAAGTTGACAATTGCCCCAAGCAGTGGCACTGCTCCGCCTATGTTGGCAAGCTCGAACGCCGTGGCAACGGTACACGCAACCGACGTGCAAAGGGACGTTATCGCAAAAGTTGCAAATTTGCCGAATTTTTTGCGCCGAACGAACCTACCCACAGTAGGCATCAAACAGGCAATACCGAACACCGACAAAAACGAAAGGCAAAAGCCTGCGTCGAACAACTGCAAGGGCTTCAACAGCAAAATGAAAGTTGCCGCAATGCACAAAGAAGAAAGTAAATCGGCTTTGCCGTAAAGCACTTTGGCAACGTAGACGCACACAAGCATCGCCACTGCGCGCACCACCGAAGAGGTAAAGCCGCATATCCAGGCGTACAACACCAGCGGAACAAGCACTATGACAAGTTCGATTGCCGGGTGCAACCGAAACCTTTTGACGATAAACATAATGACGGCGGCAAGAACGCCGACGTGTAAACCGCTTACCGCGAGCAAGTGCAAAATGCCAGCCTGACGGTAACTTTCCGTCGTGTTTTCGTCCAGCGGGGTTCGGTCGCCGCAAAGTAGCGCATACACAACGTTGGCGTTATTTGGAATATACTTTTGCGCGCGATCGAAAACATACTTGCGCACTGCCTCGTCCGCATCGGCTTTGCCTGCCGAAACGACCATGCCCGCCGCATCGGTTGCGCGATACTTTTCGCCGCTACGCTGACTTCTTACGTCCACGTAGTTGCCGCGCACTAAGTAAACTGTGTTTACGGTAGCCGTAAACGAAAGCCTGTCGCCCGTTTGAAATTGCGTTCCGTCGTAAGAAACGAACCTGATTTTTCCGCCGACTTTTTGTCCGTCTATCGTGCAATCGTCCAAAATAAGCACGTTGGTAGGCTCGCCGTTGCGGCCGTAGTCGGTAACCCTGCCCGTGACGGCGCAACGCCTTGCTATAATTTCGTTTTGATACGGCGCTAGACACGCAAGCAAAGTTAAACAAACGCCTACAACAAATGCCGCCACTACAATCAAAATGCTTTTTACGGAATATTTTTTTGACAAAAACCAAATCATAAATACGGCAACTGCCGACAAAAACAATGCAAAAAGCCACCAATCGGCGCGAACGATATACCGAGCCGACAAAATACCGAAAATCAGTCCAAACGCAAGCAGCAGCGGAACGCGAACGTTAATCCGCCTCATAGTCCGCCTCCGCCACGTAGAACTTGAAATAGTTAGAGGAATACAATTCTCCCAATGCTTGTTTAAGTTGAGTTTTGTTGCGTATAGTGCCGTGAGCGGCAACGTAGTCCGCAACGGCATCAACGGCGTTTTGCTCCACTCCTTGGCAGGGCAATTTGTTGGCGACAGCTATTCCGTTGCAGTTGACGGGATAGCAAACCTTGCCTGCCTTGTCGGAAAAACTTACGATAACCACGCAATCGGCAACAACAAGTTGACTGCCGTAGGTCGGAAGCAGTCCGCGCTCGGCTAGACGAGCAATCGCGATTGCAGAGTTGACGTCCGCGCCCTCGGCAACGGTCACGTAGCCTTCGTTTTCCACCGCTCCGCAAACATATACGCGAAAAGTTTTGGACGAAGAATCGGTGTGCGTTTTGTCCTGTTCGGGCGACAAATTGCAGCCGCAAAACACAAACGATAATGCCAAAAGCAACAAAATCAACCGATTTTTCATACAAACTCTCCTCATTTGAACTACAATCGATTATATCATCAACGACATCGCAATACAAGATTTTTGTAGGTTTTCGTCGAAAAAAGTCGAAAATAAAAATACACGAGGTACAAAACAGTGCAAACTGTATTGTTTGGACAACACGCTTGAAAATAAAAATAAAAAATCCCCGACTCCCGACGCTCAATAAGGTTCAACCTGAAAAATACAGGTGGGTGATCTGCAAATCGCTTACATTCTTTTACCGAGGCTGTGCCTTTTGTTTTTCGCAAAAAATGTAGTAACCTGAAATCGGCTTTTTGACGCGATCCCCTTTTATGAAACGTAGTTGACGCATAATGTGAGGACGCCGGGTACGAGGACAATTATATTTTACTACATCCTAGCCGCACAATCAACAATATTTGAATATTTTGCGGCAATATTTATTTCGTTCAGGCAAGCGGCAAACTTTTGGCAACAAAAACCCCGCTCGAAAAACTCGAACGGGGTTTTGAATTGACTTGGTGTATGCCAAACCTATTTTTGTTAGCGAGAAAGTTCCACTTCGCAAGAAAATTGAACGTTGGTATACTTGCCTTCGGCGTCGATATCCGTCCTTACGGAAACGAGGCACAAATCTTGGAAGCCGAATCCTACAAGGATTTGAGAAATGTCAAAGTCGGTGCTTTGGTTGTTCAGTTCGTATTGCGCTACGACTGCATCGACTATTGTCTTGTCTGTAACTTCGGTTGCTACGTTGTCAACGATTTCTTCCACTTTATAGGTGTAGGAGCATTGTCTTTGAGCCAAAAACATGGCGGAGTATTCTGCGCCTTCAACACCTTCCGCTCCTACGTAGGAAGAAAACACAAATTTACCGGGGATTGTGTAAGCAGTTGTTCCCGTGATGACAAGCGAATAGGTTTTGTCGCCCACGGTTACGTTGTTTTGGCTTGTTCCCACTTCGGTGAAGATAACTTTGCCGTCTTTAACTTCGCACTTGAGTGTGTCGGTGGAAATTACATTTTGGGCAATTTCGTCGATTTTGCCGGAAAGGTCGTGCGCTTTTCCGTCGGTGATAACGTCCGCGTAGTCCACGGAAGTTGCCGCGCCGAACGCCACGTCCAAAGTGAAACTTATGGTAGACGTTTGAGTGTCGGTTTTAGTTTGAGTGTATTGCTTAACCGCAAAGTGAGCGGAAATAAATTCGCCGTTTGATTTGAGTTTGAGAGCAAACTCGAACTTTGCGATTTCGTCGATGACTTTTTCCACACTTTCAAACATTTGTTTTGCAAGCGTAGCGGCATCGGTGGAAGCGTCGGGCTTGATAAGTCCGTAAACCGCTGCAATCGCTTCGTAAACGGTGCTGGTTTCCAAAACGGATTTCACTTGTCCCAAACCGGCGGTGATCGTGTCGACAGTTACCATTTCGTTGCCGAGCAAATCACAAATCGTTTTGACGAGAGTTTGTTCTTTTAGGCCTTCTACCGTTTTCGTAAATTGTTCTTCGGTCATCGGAAGTTCCATGCCGATTGCCGTGGCAACTTTGGTTGCAACTTGGTAGAGGTCGGAAAGAGTTACGCCGTTTTTAGCAAGCAGATCCACCGCTTGACCTACCGTGAAGGTGGGGATTGCATCGATAAAGTCGGCAAGTTTGTCGTAAGTGCCTTTTCCGAAATATTCGTCCAAAATTCTGTCGATTTTCATTTCGGAAAGTTGCTTGTTGAACGCGTGAAGTTTTGCCGTGCTGACGGTTACGGTGTAGGTACCTTCGTTGTAGGTAACTTCCGCACAAATTTTGTCCAAAAGTTCCAATGTGGATTTTGCATGAGCGTCGTCCACTTGAATGTTTTTAATCGCGGGCAAAACAGTGCCGACAAATTCCGCATACAGTCCGGGGTTTTGATTTTTGAGGTAATCGCCGATATATTGGATTGCTTCGGAAAAGTTCAAAATGGCTTTTGTTTTGAGTGTTTCTTCTTCGCCGCTGCGATTAGTTTCCGACGTGGTTGCGTCCGCATACAATTTGCCGCCTTCGGAAGCCGCCTTGATGTTGACCTTTCTTCTGGACGAAAGAACGGGACCGGTTGTGCCGGTTTTGTCGTACGATTCCTTGACGAAATCCGTAAGAGAGGCTTTTATTTGACCGTCGCTTACCGCAATTTCCAATCCGCTTATTGAAATTACGTCCTTTTCGGTGGAGTTTTCGTTAGTACCTTCCACATCTTTGAGAGTAAGGACGAATTTTTCCAAACTTTTGCTGACCGATTCGCTGCTTACGTTTTCCGCAAGGTTTTGCATCGGGGTTTTTGTAGTGTCGTAGTTGTTGCCGTGTCCGGCGCATTTTTCGGAATGCTCTTTACAGTCGGGATTTTGGCATTTGTTACAAATCGGACAAATATCCGTGCAAGTCGTGCCGTCCGGAGTTTGCTCGCAAGCAATGAAAGTGAACAACATAACAAACACAAGTAAACATGCCGTAAGTGCCGTAAATAATTTTTTCATACGGTGTTTTTCCTCCTTGTTGATTACAATATTTATTTAAGCGCATACTTGCACCATTTATTTTGGCGCATGCCTGTACCTATGCATATTATGCCACAAACAAAAAATAAAGTCAATCGCCATTCGGCTATTAGTTTTGGCAGCCTTGCGTTCGATTGACTTTCGATTTTTACTGTTTTGTGCTGTTTTGAGCGGCTTGCGCTTTTTGTCTTGCCTCGGCTTGCTTTTTTTGTATCTTTTTTAGCCGTGCTTTGCTGTAAATTTGCAAAATCAACGCCAAAACGATGATTATCGGCAAGAGCGCCAAACAAATTGCCCAAGTGAAAACGCTTAGTATTGTGCTACTGAGCATAAAAAAGTAGTCGTTTCTTCTGTTTTTCTCAAACAGGAAAAACAGCGATATACATATACCAAAAAGTAAAGAGGCTATAAGCACGCCCAAGCACACCATTCGGTAGCAAAACACGGCGTCCAAGTTGCCGTCCATTGCATACGACGTGCCGAACAGCACTGCCGAAACAATTATTATTATCGTGAAGGCTGCCATCGCAGTCATCGGAAATATGAATTCTTTTTTCACATTAACACCTCGTCGACGTGGTTGGTTGCCGCCTCTTGCCGCAAATGAGGCACTTGGCGCGCGCATTACGTTTGCATTTGCAGGCAAACAAAGCGTTTGCCGTAAGCCTTTTGAGTTACAAAACTATAAACAAATTGGCTGCAGTTTTGTTTTGATTAGTGCCAACCAAGCAGCCGCATTTGCCGTCAGTAGTAGATTTTTTCCAGCGTAAGCCCCCTTGATGGCAGCGTTTTGAAAGTATGCTTTTTGCCTTGAAGCATTTGTTGGACATCGCAAAGCGTCAACTTTCCTTTGCCCACTTCCACCAAAAGACCGCACATTATGCGCACTTGATTGTACAAAAACGCGTTGCCGTTTACCTTGCAGACGATTTCGCAGCCGGATTGCGTTACCGAAAATTCGTTTATCGTACGAAGTGTACCCTTAAGGTTGCTTCCTGTTTTTTGAAACGCCGCAAAATCGTGCGTGCCGACAAGCAGTTGCGCCGCTTGTTGCATTGCTTCCACATTAAGCGGTTTGTAGATTTGACAGTGATTAACGTCCAGCGTGGGCTTGCGAGTGGGCGAAACGTACATCCTGTAACAGTACGTTTTGGAAATTGCCGAAAATCTTGCATCGAAGTCGTCCGAAACGATTTCGGCTGCAGTTACGGCAATCGACTGCGGCAAAGACAGGTTTACGCCCAAACACAATTTGTAGGGATTAACCTGTTTATCCGTCACGAAATGCGCAACTTGCCCCACGGCGTGAACGCCCACGTCGGTTCGCCCTGCGCCGTAGATGCGAACAAAATCCACGTCCAAGTACTTTTGCAGCGCGCGCTCCACGTTGTCCTGCACGGAGTTGCCGTTAATTTGACTTTGCCAACCGCAGTAGTCCGTGCCTACGTATTCTATTGTAAGTTTTACTTTTGTCATACGATATGCGATTGACCTTTGTTATATTTTGCCGAAATATGCTATGCGCCGCCACTATGCCGCCAGATAAACTTTGCCGAGATAACGCCAAACTACAACAGCAAACAGCAAATCACACGCAAGGTTGCCTTATTTTAGAAATACAGCCAGACGATTGCCTGCCAAGCGGGATTGTTGCGACATGCATAAACGGTGAACACCGCGGCAAACACCAGCACAACGAACAAACTGCCGACGTAGTCCCGCCAGGTCAATTTCATAACGCGCATTTGCGTACGCTTGGTTGCGCCTTCATAACAGCGACTGTTCATTGCGTTGGCAAGTTCTTCCGCGCGGCGGAAACCGCCGATAAGCAGCGGAATCAGAATAGGCACAAACGCCTTTGCACGCTTAACAAGTCCGCCGGTGTCGAAGTCCGCTCCACGAGCCTTTTGCGCGCGAATAATTCGGTCGGTTTCCTCTATCAAACCGGGGATAAAGGACAGCGTAAGGCTCATTATCATAGCCAAATCGTGCACGGGAAACTTGAAAATCGATAGCGGCTTCAATAGACTTTCCATTGCGTGAGTGAGATCCACCGGCGTTGTGGTAAGCGTGAGCAGGTTTGAGCCGACAACCAAATACACCAAACGAAGCAAAATTTTTGCCGCGTCGTACAAACCTTTGTCGTAAATTTTGAAAATCCACCATGCCACAAGCAGCGTGCCTTCCTTTGTGAAAAACACGTTGAGTATGGCAGTAAGCAGCATCAAAAACAAAATGCCCTTTATGGATTTTAGCACCGACAAAAACGGCACTCGACTTGCGATTATCGCAACTATCAAAAACACCGTGATAAGCCCGAATACGGCAAAACTTGTCACAAAGAATATGCCCACCATAAACAGCAAGCACAGCACCAACTTGGCGCGAGAATCCATGTTATGCACAAAGGAGTTTGCCGGATAGTACTGTCCGAAGGTTACGTCACGAAACATAGCCGTCACCTCCGAACAACTTTTTGCAGGCAGCAAACACTTCGTCTACCGTTTTGGCGTTTTCGTCCAACACGTAGCCGTTGCGTTCCAATTCGTTGCAAAAACGCGCCATGCTGGGCACTTCCAAGTTCATTTGTTCAATTTCCTCTTCGGCCTTGAACAGTTGCCGCGGAGGCAAATCATAGCAAATTTCTCCGCCTCGGAACACGATAACCCTATCAGCGTTTTCGTAAACCTCGTTCATGTCGTGCGAAACCATGACGACGGTTGTGCCTTGCTCTTTGTTAAGCCGTTTTACCAGCGACAAAATTTCCTGCTTGCCCTGCGGATCCAGCCCTGCGGTCGGCTCGTCCATAACCAACAATTTGGGTTTTGTGACCAGCACCCCGGCAAGCGCAACACGGCGTTTTTCTCCGCCGGACAAATCGAACGGCGACTTGTTTTTTACCTTGTCGAAGTCCATGCCGACAGTTTCCAACGCTTCTTTTGCCGCTTGTTCCCGTTCTTCCTTTTGCATGCCGAAGTTTTTCGGTCCGAAACAAACGTCGTCCAAAACGGTGTCGGCAAAAAGTTGATACTCCGGGTATTGGAACACCATCCCCACTTCCTTACGAAGTGCTTTCAGGTCGGGTTTCTTTTCGGCAAGATTGCGCCCCAAAACGAACAAATTGCCGTTTTGAATGCGGATCAGCGCGTTTAAGTGCTGCACGAACGTGGTTTTTCCGCTACCCGTATGCCCAACGACGGCGACAAACTCGCCCCGTTTTATATCCAGCGAAATATTGTTGAGCGCAACGGTTTTGAAAGCGGATTTTTCGTTATATACAAAGGTTAGGTCTTGCGCAAACACCGCGCTGTCCTGCGGCACTTGCGGAAGGGCGGCGACTACTTTTTTATTTTTTGACATAGTTCGCCTCCCAAACGTTTGGCATCGATGCAGTGCGCATCGACGTCAAATCCGATTTGATTAAGTTTTTGCGCAAGTTCCACCGTGCGAGGCGCTTTTAGCCCCACTTGCCGCAGCAATGCGCTGTCGGCAAAAATATCGTCGGGCGAGCCTCCTCCTACGACGTGTCCGCCGCTCATCACTATCACGCGGTCGCCGTTGTCCACTTCTTCCATAAAGTGAGTAATAAGCACTACCGTCATGCCGCTGCCGTTAAGTTGCTTTGCCACGGCAAGCACTTCCTTTCTGCCGAGAGGATCCAGCATTGCGGTGGATTCGTCCAGCACAAGCACTTGCGGATGCATTGCCAGCGCTCCGGCAATCGCCACACGCTGTTTTTGTCCGCCGGAAAGATTGTGCGGCGACTTTTTGGCAAACGGCAGCATGCCTACGCGCTCCAAGGAATCATGAACTCGCTCCACGATTTCCGGCTGAGGAACGCCCAAATTTTCCGGTCCGAAAGCTACGTCGTCCTCCACAATGGCGGCAACGGTTTGGTTGTCCGGATTTTGGAACACCATGCCCACGGTTTTGCGAATTTCAAACAGGTTTTGTTTTTCGGCGGTGGACAATCCGTTAACCGTAACAACGCCGCTTTTAGGAACGATAAGCCCGTTGAACAACTTTGCCAAAGTGGATTTGCCCGAGCCGTTATGCCCCACAAGGGCAACAAACTCTCCGCGCTTGATGGTCAGGTTGACGTTTTCCACGCCGATTTGCTCGCCGACGGTACCGTCGTCGAGATAGGTTTTGTAGTAATACGAAACGTCGGAAAGATTTATCACGACGTCCGTTGCCTCGGTGCATATCGCGACGTCCGTCTGCGACTGTTCAGTTTGAGGCGAAAGATTATCTTGTTGCATAACACTCCGTTGCTTGCCGATATTGCTTGTGCGGCGAAAACTCGTCCGCGCGGCGGTGGCTCGCATAATTTTATGTTTTAGTATACACCAAAACGCACCCGTTTGTAAACCGATTTGCAATTACGCACGCAAAGACTGAAATTTAGCAAGGAAAAAGGAGCTCGGCAATATACCGAACTCCTCAAAATTACGTTATTGGATTCTTGTTGTTGCAACTCGGAATGCTCTTAAAACCAACTGTTCCGTTGGAACAGACGGCTTTACGCTTAATTCTACAGCACTTCCAAGTTCTTTTTGAATACCTTTTTGAAGTCCAACGCGACGGCGGAAACGGCTTTCATTTCCAAAATAGGATCGCCTTCCACTTCGGTTTTCATTATGACGCTGTCGCCCAAGACATCGCAACTGATTTCCGAAACGACGTTGCGCATGCTGAAATCCAACGCGACGGCAAGGCGCAAAATTACCGAAAGTTTTTTGACGGCTTCCACGTCCTCGGGCGAAAGAATGCAATTGTACTTTTCCCACGCGGCGTAGTTAAGTTCTTCCTTGTTGTTTACGTCGGTGACGAAGGCAGCCAAAACCAAATCTCTGTGAGAAATGCCGTACAGGTTGCTGTTGAGAATCATGTAGGACGTATGCTTTGCGTTGTTGTAGAACTTGAACGTTTTGCCGATGTCGTGCAACATTGCCGCAACGCGAAGCACCTTTACGTATGCGCGGGGAAACTTGTGCAGAACGCGCAATTGTTTGAACAGTTGCACGCACAAATTGAAGCATTGCTCGGCATGAGCAACATTTACGCCCATGTGGCTTGCCATGCTTTTTAGGCTGTAGCCAAGGACGTCGGAAATGGGTTTTTCCAACGTTTGAGGCACTGCGTAATTAAACATGACGCCTTCCCTCAGTCCGCTGCCGCCGGTGATGATTTTTGTAAATCCTGCGTGATCCATAAAAGCCTTAATTACCGCCAAAGCCGAAGGGAACACATCCGCACGAGCCGAGCTAAGCCCCTTTATGCGACGCTTTTTGTCGATATCCAGCGTGCGAATCATATTGTAAACGTAGTTAAAGTCCTCCACGTCCATGCAGTAGTTATGAACCATATCCAACGGATACTTTTTAACTTTGCGAACGATGCGAGCCAAATTGCGGCAACTGCCGCCTACGCCGATAAGTTGCGTGTCCGGATCCAATTCCTTGAACCACTCCACCTGTTCGAGGCGTTGCTTGACGTAGTTGACCATATCGTCCGAGCATTGTTCGGGGGATTTGTCCGCGCTGACAAACATATTGGTAAGCGTAACCGCGCCGAAATCGAAAATATGCGTGTGCAAAATGGTACGACGATTGTAGTACACAAATTTAGTTGCTCCGCCGCCGATTTCCATGATAAGCCCGCGAGGAATTTCCATACTGTTGATTACGCCTTGATAAACGTAGTTGGCTTCTTCCTCTTCGGAAACGACGGTAACCCTTATACCCGTTGCGTTGTATACGTCCGAAAGAAACGTTTTTTGGTTTGCCGCGCTTCTTACCGCTGCGGTGGCAACTGCCAAAATTTTGTCGACTTTTTTTATCGCGCACATTTCCTTGAAGGTTTTGAGTGTGGCGATTGCTTGCATTATGCGAGTTTGCTTCAAACTTCCGTCGATTTCCGTTTCGCCCAAACGAACCGCCTCGTGACGGTCCTCGGACACGACGAAATAGCCGCCGTCCAAAATATTGTAAATAACCAATCTTGCCGTGTTAGAGCCGAGATCGATAAGAGCAACTCTTTCCATATATTTACCTCTCGATGAAAAATTGTTGTGTGTATGCTCCGAAAGCAGTTCAAAGCCGCATTTCGGACGTCTTTTGCCGCAAAAATGCGCGGTCAAAATTCTTTTAGCATATTATATCACACAAAAATTTGCTTGTATAGAGGGTTTTTGAAAATTGTTGTAAATTTTTCAAAAAATAAACTAAAATTATTATACTTTTTACGCTTCTTTGTCGTTTTTTGCCAAAAATAACAGTATTGTGTTAGTGATTTTTGCATTTTGTCGTTTTTTGGCACACAAAAAAACGACAAAACTAGCCGAAGTCCGGCAAAAAGAAAATGCGCCCAAAGTTTGTATTACTTTTGAGGGTATTTCCAAACCGAACGTCGGCATTGTTTTGTTAGGTTATTTCAAAAACAAACGGCAAACTGTTTCCACTTCGGCGGTTTGCGGAAACATATCCCACGGCTGAACGACATCGACCGCGTATTTTTCCGAAAGCAGAGCCAAATCTCGCGCTAAGGTTGCCGAATCGCAGGAAACGTACACCATGTTGTCGAACCCCGCGTCGAGTATCGTGCGGCAAATTGTTTCCCCCAAGCCCTTTCGAGGCGGATCAACTACCAGCGACAGCACCTTGCCACGGTTTTCCTCCGCTATTTGAGGCAACAAAACGTTGGCGTCCCCTTGCAAATTGGTCAAACGAGGCGAATTGTTCAGCTTTTTTAACTCTATTGCGTCGGCAACGGCAGAAGTCTCTATTTCCACCGCATACGTATCGTAGTTATTGCTACACAAAACCGACGTTAGTACGCCTATTCCTGAAAAGCAATCCACCAGCACCTGCGTTTGGGAAACGTCCAAAAGCGATTTGACTTGTTCGTATATGCCGTCCTTGACGCCATCGTTGACTTGAAAGAAACTTTGCGGCTGCAAGCGGAATTTTACGCCCAAATGAGTGCCTTCGGCATACTTTGCCCCGCATATATGAGTGGTTTCTTTGCCCAAAATCACGTTATTCTTGTTTTGATTGACGTTTACGAACAATCCAAACTTAGGGAATTCCGCTTTGAGCATTTGCACCAGCGACGACAAATCTCGCTTGAACTGCCCGTTGGAAACAATCGTAACCAGCAGGCAATCGGCAACGTACCTTGCAACCAAATGGCGCACTTCGCCGGAAAAGTTCTTTTCGTCGTAAGGGGCTATACGTTGAGAGTTTAGGTATTCTTGGAATATCTTGACAAGTTTTTGTGCCCACTCTCCGCCCAGCAAACAATCGGGGATATCCACTATGTCATGGCTGCCCTTTTTGTACATGCCTATTTTCACTTTGCCCACTTTGCCGCCTACGGGCAAACTTAGTTTGTTGCGATAACGCAAAGTTAGTTTAGACGGCTTACAGGGCAACACGCCAACGGATATTTTGCCGATTTTTTCCAAATTGCGCCTGACTTTTGCCGTTTTGAAAGCAAGTTGCTCCTCGTAGCGCATATGCATAAGAGTGCAACCGCCGCACTTGCCAAAATGCCTGCACGCAGGTTCTACTCTTGACGGAGAAGCGTCGATTATTTTTATCGGATCGGCATACGCAACTCCTTTTTTGACGTGGTTGACCTTGACCAAGGCTTTTTCGCCGAGAATCGTTTGAGGCACGAAGAAAGTTGTGCCGTCCACCTCACCCACGGTTTCGGCGTTGGCATAGTCGGTTGCCGTGTATGTTATTACATCGTTAATTTTTATCATCGTATTCTTCCAAAATGTGCCGGAAAGCCTGTCCCAAACCGCAATGAAGCGTTATGCTTGCCTGTTTGTCCAGCGGAGTTGCCTGTTTGTTGATAAGAATCAAATCGTTGCCGCGAAAGTAGTTTACGAAACCTGCCGCCGGGTACACGGTTAGCGACGTTCCGCCGACGATGAGGCAATCGCTTTGGTAAATTGCCTCTATTGCGCCATGTACCGCGCTTTGCGGCAGTTGTTCGCCGTAAAGCACCACGTCCGGTTTGATTACCCCGCCGCATTTGCAACGAGGCACGTCCTCGCTTTGCATTATTGCGTCCAATCCGTAGCGTTTTAAGCACTTTACACAATGGTTGCTGTGCACCGTGCCGTGCAGTTCCAAAACGTTTTTGCTGCCTGCCGCCCGATGCAGTCCGTCTATGTTTTGAGTGACCACGGCGGAAAGTTTGCCCGCACGCTCCAACGCGGCAAGCGCAAAATGCGTGACGTTGGGTTTAGAATCGGTAAAAATCATTTTTTCGCGGTAGAACTTGAAAAACAATTCGGTATGTCTGTAAAAGAAATCCGCCGAAAGTATCTCTTCCGGAGGATATTCGTAAGTTTGGTTGTACAATCCGTCGGCACTGCGAAAATCCGGAATGCCGCTTTCGGTAGATACGCCCGCGCCGCCGAAAAACACTATGTGTCGGCTGCTATTTACCGCGTCGTAAAATTTTTGTAGTTGTTGATCTGTCATTGTTTGTTCAAATACACGGTAAACGTGCTTCCTTCTCCCGTTTTGCTGCAAACGGCAATATCTCCGCCGATAACTTCCAATATCTTTTTTACAATGGAAAGCCCCAATCCGTTGCCGGATGTCATGCGAGATTTGTCGCCTTGATAAAATTTGTTGAATATGTGGCTTTGAGTTTCTTCGTCCATCCCGCAACCGCTATCGGCAACCGATACGACAATTTTGCCGCCCTCTTCCTTGGCGGAAACGCTGATTTTGCCACCGTCCGGAGTGAACTTGACGGCGTTGGAAAGCAAATTTACCCAAAGTTGGCTGGTGAGTTTTTTGCTTGAAGCGACTTCCAATTTGTCGCAATCGACTTCCATTTCGATGTGGCGCATGTCCGCTTCCGGGCAAAACAAAAGCACGCACTGCCTTATTTGTTCGTCCAAACGGAAGTTTTCCGCAGTGGGAACGGCGGAATCCAAACGGCTGAGCATCAAAACGTTTTCCGAAAGCACCACAAGGCGATTGGATTCGTCAATGATAACGTCCAAGTACTCGTTGCGGTCGCTAACCGACAAGTTGGGATCTTTTAGCAACTTGGCAAACCCGGCAATGGACACTATCGGCGTTTTGAACTCGTGAGAAAAATCCGAAATAAATTCCTCACGCAAGGTTTCCACACCTGCAAGTTGCTTGACCATTGCGTTGAAGTTTTCGGCAATGTGAAATTCCGAAAAAAACGAATTTTCCGCAAGTCGGACGGAAAAATCGCAATTGCGAACCTTTTTGAACGCCTCTATATAGGGCGTTGTGAACTTTGCGATGATGTTGGACGTGATTACGGTGAGAACCGTTCCGATGATTATGCTCAAAATCATTGTGGTGAGCAAATACCACCAAATGTTGTAGTCCTCGTTTATGTCCCAAAAACTTTGCAAAATAGCAACGATACCGAAAACAAGCACAGCAGTTACCACAAACAGCAAAAACACAATCAGCACAATACGCGCCATCAACTTTTGTTGAAACGGCGACAACTTTATGCCGCGTTTTGCTTTGTTTTTGCTTTTGTCGTTTTTATTGTCCGTCATGACGCACCGCCTTGTAGCCCAATCCGCGAATGGTTACTATTTCAAAATCCTTGACGTTTTCGAAACGCGTTCTGATCCTGTTGATATGTACGTTTACCGTGTGTTCGTCGCTTTCGGCGTCCATTCCCCATATTTCGTCCATAAGTTGCAAACGAGTGAAAACCACGTCCGGATAGGACAGCAGTTTGAATAGCAACAAAAATTCCTTTTGAGGCAAAACCTCGCTCCACTCCGGCGTGGTTACCGTGAAAGACTTGTAGTCCAGTGTGACGTCACCCACGACGAGTTTATGTTCGGAAACGATTTTTGAGCGGCGCAGCAACGCTTTTATGCGCAAAAGCAGTTCTTCAAAGTCGAAAGGCTTGGTAAGATAGTCGTCTATGCCCACCAAAAAGCCATGTTTTATGTCGGCAACGTTGCCCTTTGCCGAAAGCATAAGCATCGGCATTTGACTGCCGCCGTCCCGCAAAACTTTGGTAAGTTCGTAGCCGTTCATTATCGGCATCATAACGTCGATAACCATCAGGTCCACGTGATTGTGTTCCAAAACTTCCAACGCTTCCTCGCCGTTTTCGGCAGTAAGAACGTTGTATCCATTGTTTTTAAGCACGGTTACAAGCAATTTTCGCGTGTTTTTGTCGTCTTCGACAGCAAGAATGTTGAACATGATACCTCCGCATCGGACTTATCCGATTGATTAAGACGCGCCTCCGCAAGCGACATGCGGCAAAATGCGCATGGCAACTTTTGCTTCGCCCTAAACGCAAACGACGAAATTACCGCGTCCGAGTGCTGTGCCATTGAGCCGACCGTTGCCCCTACCTACCGATATTTTATCGTAAAACCCAAAAAAGGTAAATAGTTTTGTGACAAAATTGATTTTTCGGCGCAAAAATTTACTTTGAATTTATTATTGAACAATATGATTTAATCATAACATTCCAGAGTGTTCAAATTTGCGTGTGCGCTTATGCGTTTATACGCACTAACGGCACGCTTTATGGAGGAGAAAATGAAATACGTTGTGGACGTCGGCGGATGCGACAATCCGCAAGACGTGATAAAGGGCGTTGAAGAAACGCTTGAACAAACAAACGCAAATTTGGTGGTTTTCGGCAAGGAAGAACTTATCAGAAGCGTTCTTTCCGCCAAGGCTACGAGCAACCCGAGGCTGGAAATAGTAAACGCCGAAGAAACAATTACCAACAACGATTCGCCGATGACGGCAATTCGTTTCAAAAAAAATTCGTCGTTGGTGCTTGCGCTTAAACGTTTGGCTTCCGACGAGGAATGCGGCGCAATTATTTCCGCAGGAAGCACCGGCGCGGTTTTGTGCGGAGCAACCGTGATACTCGGAAGAAAACCCGACGTCGAACGCCCGACGCTGGCAACGCTTTTGCCCTCCGACAAGGGCGGATTCGTTTTGCTTGCCGACTGCGGAGCAAACGTGGACTGCCGCCCCGAACAGTTGCTTTCCTTTGCCAAACTCGGCTCGGAATGCTTTGCAAAGATGTTCGACAAAGAATTCCCGACGGTTGCAATGCTTTCGGTGGGGACGGAAGACAAAAAAGGCAACGAACTGACCAAAAGCGCGTTTGCTTTGATAAAGGAAAGCGGACTTAACTTTATCGGCAACATCGAGGCAAAAACCATCATTTCCGGCGACGCGGACGTTATCGTTTGCGACGGATTTGACGGCAACGTAGTTTTGAAATGCACCGAAGGCACTGCCGTTTCGGTTGCAAAAAGAATGATGAAGTTGCTTGCAACTTGCGCGCCGCAGGAAACCGACCTGACCTTCACCAAAGTGGCGCTCAAAAAGCTGTTTGAAACGCTGGACTTTACGTCGCAAGGCGGAGCATTTTTGCTGGGAGTGAAAAAAGCCGTGATAAAAGCGCACGGCGCAGCAAACGCTCAAACGGTTGTAAGTTGCGTAAAACAAGCACTTTCTATGTGTGAATAACGAATACTAACGGAGGAAAACCATATGAATAAATTTGTAATTGTAACCGACAGTTGCAGCGACCTTACCAAGGAACTGCGCACACAGTACGACATCGACTACATACCCATGCACACTATTTGCGACGGAACCGATACTCCCGCAAGTTTGGACTGGGAATACATTCCTTGCAAAGAGTTTTACACTCGCCTTCGCAACGGAACGCGTTTTATGACTGCACAAATTACGCAGGGCGAATACATTGAACGCTTTACGCAATATCTGGAACAAGGTTACGACATTTTGTCCATTTCCTGCTCGTCGGCATTGTCCGCATCGGTAAAGGGAAGTTACATGGCTCGCGACGAACTGCTTCAAAAATACACCGACCGCAAAATTTACTGCGTGGACAGCCTTAACAGTTGCTTCGGTTTGGGCATGCTTTGCATCACCGCTTCCAAAATGCGCCAAGAAGGCAAAACCATTGACGAAGTTTACGATTGGTTGGAAGCCAACAAACTTAAAGCAAATCAATTTTGCACTGTGGACAGCTTGGAATACCTGCGCCGCGCGGGCAGAGTTGCTGCAGGAAAGGCGTTTTTCAGCGGACTGCTTAACATCAAACCCATCATCATTTCCGACGCCGACGGTCAAAACAACGCCGTAGACAAGGTTATGGGAAGAAAACTTGCCATCAAAAAACTTGTTACCGACTTTGTGGAAAACTACGAATCCTCTCCCTATCAAATCGTTTGCGTAGCGCACGCGGACTGCGAAGAAGAGGCTTTGGCGTTCAAACAAAAAATTGTGGATGTATTGCCCGACAAAGATGTACCGGTGCTGTTTAACACACTCGGTCCCATCATCGGCGCAAGCGCAGGTCCCGGCACGATTGCCGTCTACTTCTACGGCAAAGAAGTGACCTATCGTTCGGCAAAATAGCACTCGACAAAGGCAAAAAACTCTGTCGAGTGCCGTTATGCGTCCAAAAGTCGCACAAAATGACATAACTTACGTTTGAAACGAGTTCGGCACAACGTCGAACTCGTTTTGTTTTACGGAAGACGTTTTCAACAAAAAACGCGCCCGCTGTCTTTGCGACGTCGGGACGCGTTATCTTTTGCCATTGTTTTGTTTTGTGCCTACAATGCAAAACGGTTTTTTATCCGTGCATTGCCTTTGGCAATGTTATTTTTGGGGATAACGTTACAATTTTTCTAGTCCAACTCGAACATACCGGTGTACAACTGATAGTACTTGCCGTGAAGTTTTATCAACTCGTCATGGTTACCGCGTTCGATAATTTTGCCGTGTTCCAGCACCATTATCGCATCGCTGTTGTGCACGGTGGAAAGACGGTGAGCAATAACGAACGTAGTTCTGCCTTCCATAAGCGCGTCCATACCCTTTTCGATAAGCCATTCGGTGCGAGTGTCGATGCTGCTGGTCGCTTCGTCCAAAATCAACACCGGAGGATCGGCAACTGCCGCACGCGCGATTGCTATAAGTTGGCGTTGACCTTGCGAAAGGTTTTCGCCGTCACGCGTGAGCATCGTGTCGTAGCCGTCCGGAAGGTGTTTGATAAACTGATGAGCGTTTGCGGTTTTTGCCGCCGCAATACATTCTTCGTCGGTAGCGTCCAATCTTCCGTAGCGAATGTTTTCCATAACCGTGCCGGTAAACAGGTGCGTATCTTGAAGCACCATGCCCAAACTGCGGCGCAAATCGGCTTTTTTGATTTTGTTGATATTTATTCCGTCGTAGCGAATTTTGCCGTCAGGAACGTCGTAGAAGCGGTTGATTAGGTTGGTTATAGTTGTTTTGCCTGCACCCGTAGAGCCTACAAACGCAATCTTTTGCCCGGGTTCCGCGTACAGAGAAACGTCGTACAACACGGTTTTATTCGGTTCGTAGCCAAACGTTACGTCCTCGAAACGAACATCTCCTTTAAGCTCGGTGTAGGTCACCGTTCCGTCGCCGTGAGGATGCTTCCATGCCCAAATGCCGGTGCGAACGTCGCTTTCAGTAACGTTGCCGTTTTCGTCCGTGTTGGCGTTTACCAAAGTTACGTAGCCGTCGTCCACTTCAACCGGAGTATCCATAAGACCAAACACGCGTTGACCGCCTGCCACTGCCATAAACACAACGTTGATGACTTGCGCAATTTGTTGAAGGGGGTTGGTTACCGTGCGGATATACACCAAGAACGTGGAAACGATACCTACGTTGATGATTGCTTTGCCGCTGACGTTGCCTGCAATTGCGATAAACGAGCCGATGATTGCGATTGCTGCGTAGAACACGTGGGAAAGGTTGTTCATTATCGGTCCCATAACGTTGGCGTAACTGTTTGCCCTGGTGGAAACAACTCGCCAATATTCGTTGATTTTGCCAAACTCCGCCTTGGCAATTTCTTCGTGATTAAACGCTTTTACAACCTTTTGACCTTCGGTCATTTCCTCGATGTAGCCGTTAAGTTTTGCAACTGCGTTTTGTTGAGCGACGAAGTTCTTTTGGGATTTGCCGCCGATAACTTTGAGGACGACAAACATCAAAACCAACATGAACACCATCACTAGCGCCAATTGCCAACTCTTGACGAACATAATTACGAACACGCCGATTATCGTTATGCAACTGCTGATAACCTGCGGTATGCAACGGGAAATAAACTCGTTGATCGTGTCGATATCGTTGGTATAGCAAGACATCAACTCGCCGTGCGTGGTTTTATCGAACACAGAGATGGGCAACTTTTGCATATGCGCGAACAACTCGTTACGCATCTTGACCAAAATATCGTTGGAAACGTCCACGAAAATTCGGTTCATACCCCAGTTTGCTACCAAACTTATGAGGTACATTGCGGCGGTTATGCCCACTAGTACAAACATATAAGTCAGTTTGTTTGCCGACAAGTCCACAAGCCAATTGTTGAAAAACGCCAACTTGGACAGTTGCACCGTGCCGAAGTCGTACGCCAAACCGTTGATTAGAGGAT
This sequence comes from uncultured Clostridia bacterium, assembly GCA_934294965.1. Taxonomy (GTDB): domain Bacteria; phylum Bacillota; class Clostridia; order Christensenellales; family CAG-314; genus Fimimonas. Next base: position 22,564 of record CAKRAM010000064.1, on the reverse strand, counting down.
CCAACATTGCGGTCGCGCCGACGCTGCACAAACATTGAGAAGCAATAAGCACTATTGCCAGCACAACTTTGCCGACGTAAGGTTTCAAATAGCCCATTATTCTGCCCAAGGTACCTTTCATATTCTTCGGTTTAGTGTCGGTACATTTCATTCTAGCCATTTATCTCACCCCCTTGAAGTTGCGCTTCGGGTGTGGCGCTTTGTTGAGAATTGTAAACTTCCTGATAGATTTTGCAGGTTTTGAGCAATTCTTCGTGCGTACCCACGGCGTTTATTTTGCCGTCGTCCAGCACTACGATTTTGTCGCAATGCTCCACGGAGGAAATACGTTGAGCAATGATTATGGTGGTCATATCCTTATCCAAGTTGCGCAGTCCCTGACGGATTTGCGCGTCGGTGGCGGTGTCTACCGCACTTGTGGAGTCGTCCAAAATCATGATTTTCGGTTTTTTGAGCAATGCGCGGGCAATACACAAACGCTGCTTTTGTCCGCCGGAAACGTTCACGCCGCCCTGTCCCAAATCGGTTTCGTAACCATTGGGGAAGGACATAATAAAGTCATGAGCGCAAGCCGCTTTGCAAGCCTGCTCGATTTCCTCGTCCGTGGCGTTTTCGTTACCCCACAAAAGGTTTTGCTTTATCGTTCCGCTAAACAAAACGTTCTTTTGAAGCACCATTGATACACCCTGACGAAGGTTGTATAAACCGTAGTCTTTTACGTTTACACCGCCAACGTCCACTTCGCCGTCCAACACGTCGTAAAAACGCGGAATCAACTGCACCAAACTGGATTTGCCGTCGCCCGTGCCGCCGATAATGCCTACCACTTCGCCCGAGGTAATATCCAAATCGATATCCGTCAAAGTGAGGTTATCTGCCGTCTTGGAGTAGGAAAAGTTGACGTGCTTAAAGCTTATGCTGCCGTCTTTTACGGTTATATCACTATCCGCGCCCACGATATCCGGAGTTTCGTCCAACACTTCGTAAATACGAGTTATGGAGGCTTGCGCACGCACCAATTGGATTGCGATCATGCAAATCATCATAACCGACATAAGTATTTGCGTGCAGTAGGTCATCATTGCGGTAAGCGTGCCGGGAAGCATGTTGCCCAAACGAATATCGTTGCCGCCGATAAGCAGCAGTGCGATTATCGTTCCGTAAATTACGCAACTGGCTACGGGATTCATAAGAATCATCAAACGTTCGGCGCGAAGTTGTGCCTGACGCACTTCTTCCGACGCTTTACGGTACTTTGTTTCTTCGTAGTCTTCACGCACAAACGCTTTTACCACGCGCATTGCAACCAAGTCTTCCTGAACGGACGCGTTCATGGAGTCGTAGCGCTTCAAAAGTTTCATAAAGAACGGGTACACCTTGTACACAAGCAAAAACATGCACACTCCCAAAACAGGAATGGCAATGAGGAAAATCCATGCCAAATTCGGCTGAGTTACAAACGCCATCACCGTGGAAAAGATAAGCATCGACGGTGCGCGAATAACTATGCGCAAGGTCATCATATACGCTTGTTGAGCGTTGTTGACGTCGGTTGTGGTACGCGTTACCAAACTTGCCGTGGAAAATTTGTCCACGTTGGAAAAACTGAAATCTTGAATTTTGCCAAACAGCATATTGCGGGTGTTTTTGGAATATCCCGCGCCGGCAATTGCGGCAAAACGTCCCGCCAAAATGCCGAACGTCAGCGACAGCACCGACGATAACACCATAAGTATGCCGTAACCTATAATTACGTTTTTGAGTACGTTATCGGTTACAAGCGTGCCGGGCGCAGCCGTCGTGAACTGCCAATTGGAAAAATCCAAATAGGTCAACGCTTCAGACAGGGCTTTTTGCCCGTCGTACAGTTGCAAAGTGTTTAGCATTGTGGACATAAACAACGGCAAAACTACTTCCAACAACGTTTCCAGCACGACGAACACCACCGTTAGCACCGAAACCAATTCGTAGCCTTTTGCTCCTTTGAATAGTTTTTTGAACATATAATTTTGTCTCCGATTATAGTTTTTGCAATATGTAAAGGTTTAAGGCGCGGACGTTGCGGCAACCGCCATCGTCACTTGTCCAAACCGATTTATTCTTCTTTATCCGGCGATTTTGCGGCCTTTTGGCAGCGACAACCGCACTCGCTTTGTGAAGCGGCTGCGGATACGTTTTCATATGCCCTATCGAGAAGAGCCTTAAGCGTTGCGATTTCCTCTTCGGTGAAGCCCTTGAACATTGCCTTGTTGTTGCGCACGAAAAACTCCCCCAGTTCCTTGTCGATTTCCCTCGCTTTGTCCGTCACCGACACGATTTTGTTTCGCCTGTCCGCACTGTCCACCGTAACCGCCACAAAACCGCGCTTTTCCAAACGGGAAACGATGCCGACAATCGTCGGGTGAGAAACGGCAAAGTGCGTTTCCAACGCTTTTTGCGTGCAACTGCCGCCGCAACGCATAACGTACTTTATGGTACGCAATTGCGCAAGTGACAAGTCGTACTTTTTTAAGTTTGCGTCGGCTTCGGCTTTGATTGTGTCGGATATCATTTTCAGTAGCCGTCCGATGTTACTGTTATCCCCCATGGCAATTTTCCTTGTTGTTTTTAGGTTGCAAATTCAGCCGCAACCGAGTTAAAGTGTAGTATGCTACACATTATAGTTTCGTCGATTTTTTTTGTCAACGAAATTACGGGCAAAAATGGTTTCAACTATCTTTAAGGTACGGCGCAAGTTGCAAATTGCGTCTAAAACGCTTGTCTTCGAAACCGCCCGCTTTTTGCGTTTTGCAAGCGATTCCGTTTTCTTGCCTACGCTCCGCCGAAACCGACTCGCGCAGTTACGCAAAAGTTAAATACGACAAAACTTCCACATCGCCCCTAAATAATTTTTACACCCGAATACATCGCCGACGAACGAAGAAATGGCAAGCATGCCTGTGTCAGTCACCGTCGGTTTCGGCGGCGAAAACATCAACACCGGCGGGACTCGGGCGCTGTGCAACGAATATTTTGATACGTTTAACCAAATTTTGAACTACATAAAACAAATTAACGATTGCCCAAGACACACTACGCATATTTGGCTACGCACGAGCAACGACGGAAAACGCGTCCTAGCGAGCGTAGCGATGCGTGAGCAACGCCGCAAAAATCAAATTTGAAGCAAAAAACAAAACGGATTGGAAGTTTCGTTCCAATCCGTTTTTGACGGTGATTGTAAATTAAACTTTTAAGTGCAACGGTTAAGCACCACGAGCGAGCGCTTTGGGGAAAGGCTACAATGCCACCTTTTCGGTAATAAGTGATGAGAAACGGAATCTCTAAAGAAATGCACTTTGCACCAATTACCTGTTATTTGCCCGTACACCGCTGGTATGCGATGCGAAATGTCCTTTGCCGAAATGCCGCCCATAACCGTTTACGCAACATAAACCTACGCTAATTCGGAGCAAATCAGTTGCCTACGGAATAATCCGTATAGGGCAAGGTTACGTCGGAGTGCGGAACGTTTTCGGTGATTAAGCGAATAAAGTCGTCGGCAGTGACAACCACTACGTGATCGTCCAAAAGGGACACGAGTTTCTTTACGTCGCTATAGTCCATCGACCACGGGTGCAGGTTGATTGCCGTGTATCCCGTGATGTTGGTCGGATCGGTTGCATATTTGTTGATGCGCTCCGCCATCGATTCCACATTGGCGTCCCACAAGGTTTCACGCACGGAAACAAACGGCTTATCGTTTGCCCAATAAACCGAGCCGGCACCTTCGGCATACTTCATGCCGTAGCAATATATGCCGCCCTTTACCGAAGGCACGAGCGAATACATTTGCGTAACTTTATCCGACGGACCTGCATCCAAAATTTGCACCACGGACAAATCTGCACGATTCATGTATAAATCCAAACCGCCGATAAAACTGCCCAAATCGGAATAAGTTTGAGGGTTCATGTAGCCTTGTCCGGAAACGGAACAAACGTAATAGTCGTTTTTGTCGGCGTTTTTGTATATGTAGTTCAAAATGTTTGGGGCTAGGTCCGTAAGGCTGGGTTGAATGCTCCATCCCATGGGGAAATCTCCGCGTTCGGCACCCATATACTTTGTGTTGGTTGCAAAATTGTTGTACCAGGTTTGAACGTTGTCGCCGTCACTCATCATTATGCAAATATAGTGCTTGCCCTGCTCGGCAACTACGTTAGACGTTTTGTTGGTTTGCCTGAATCTCAGCTCTCCGAATGCGTTTTTGCAGGTAAATACACTCATATTGGTGCAGAAGTCGCTTGCTATGGTAAACTTGCCGTAGTTGGAAGCAATTGCCACGTCGATGGCTTCGTCGTTGGGAACCCATCCGAATATAGGGCTGTCTTCCTTTGCCCAAGCCAAAACTTCGGCGCGGAATTTCATGACCGACGTATCTTCCATATTTTTGGGCCAAAAGAAAAGGTACTTGCAAGCAATGCCGTAGTCGCGCATTTGATCGTTGAAACCGCCGTTGTTGATTTGAACGAGCGCGTCGTTGTTGAGCATATCTTTGTACTTGGCAAAACACTTGGCTTCGGTCATTGCCGTCACGTCCTCGCCCTTTTCAAATCCTGCAGCCTTAAAGTAGTCCTCGATGGCTACGTCGACGGGAATCATATCGCAAGCACCTGCAACGGTACTTGCGCAGTTAAGCGACTCCACATTGTTGCGACCGTCGTACAAAACGTATTTGTTGCCGTAGTTGGTTTTGAAGTCGTCCAACATTTGCGCAAAGGTGACGTCTTCGAACGTGATGCCGAAGTTCTTTGTCAAGTCGGTCGTCCAAACTTCGTAGTTGTTGCGATAGTAATAATACTTTGCGTTTGTGCGAGCAAAAATGCCCTGAATGGCTTCCGCCGCTATTTTTTGCTCCGCCGACAGGCTTTCGCTACGACCGAACACCAACAACTTTTTTTCCGAGTTCATCGTCATGGAACGATAGTAGGTAAAATTTTCGGCTTTTTTGTATTCCTCGAACGGATCGGGTGTGATTGTAGGCTTTGTTGTACATGCCGCAAAAATCAGCAATGCGGAAAGTGCCATTACAATCAGCAAAACGAATGCAATCTTTTTCATATAAACCTCTAAAAAATAGTGGAGAAAAGCGCATGGTGCTTGTACTTTTCTCCACTCTAAACTTTTGATGCGGATACAGAGTTTACACTATCGTGCCTACTTGGATTCCGTTGTGAAATAGTGAAGTCTGCATGCTTCGCCTATTCCGTTGTTGTTGCCGCCGTCTCTTGCTTCGAAAATTACGGTAACTTCCGCTTCGCTGAAATTGATGTGCGGATACAATTCCGAAAGGTTAACGACAACGTTTTCGTTGTTTTTGGAAGCACGTGCGGTTTGCCAATCGTACAACACGATGTATTCGCCGTTGACGTACATTGCAACTTTCATCATCGCACCTGTATCGTTGTCGCTGGTGACGCGGAACTTCAACGAAATGTTGTTCGACTTGGGCAAAACGTAGTTTTTAGCCATCCAAATGTTGGTGTTGCCGTTACGTTTTTCATCACCGCCACCGTCCGAACAGTCGATTTGAATGGAGTTTGTGGGGTTGAGATTTTCGCGGTCGATTACGTCCCACCAATAGTATTGGCTTGTTTTCCATTGTTCACCGAGCATCCAATCTTCCGTGCTGGACGAGAATTGATTGTCGTACACGTTTACGGTGGACAAATCGATTGCCGCGTCTACGCAACGGTCGACAAACCTGACTTGGTCGATGCGAATGCCTGTGTCGCCGCCCAGAACTTCTATTTCAACCTTGCAGTCCTTGCCGCGATAGTCGGCAAAGTACTGTTTGATCGGGAATGCGAAGCACTGATATCCGTCGCCCGTGACGTGTCGGGTTTCCGTGCCTTGAACGCCCTTGACGGTTACGTTTTTCATCACGGCTTTGCGAACGCCGCCGACCGTCATATACACGTTAAACGTTGCGGATTTGGATGCATCCAAAGCGTCGCCGCGAGCGCAAAAACTGAACCAATAGTTGGCGATATCCGGCAAAGTGAATTGCCTTTTGGTTGCCGTACTGCCTGCCGCAATGGAAATGTTGCCTGCGTACATTGCGCCGACGTTGCTGCAAGCGCGGTCGCTGTTGTTGTAGGTTACACCGCTGCCGCTCCAATCTTCTTGCCACAACAAGAAATCGTTGTAGAGAGGATCGACGGGGATAAGGTCGGGATGTTCTTGCAAATAGGATTCCGAAATGGACACGCCGTTTTTCTTCGGAATGTCAAATTCCGTGGTATGAGTTTTGTCTTTTACGTTGGCTGCGATCATGTTGATCAATCTGTCCACACTGACCACTTCCACGTCGTCGTTCAACATTCCTACGATTGTACGAATGTCGTCGTAGTTGTGCGACCAAGGGTGAACGTTTACCAACGTATATCCGTCAATGGAGGTAATATCGCGTTCGTAAGTGTTGATACGTGCCGCAATATATGCCGGAGTAGTTTGCCACAAACTGTCTCTCGGACCGATGAACGGTTTGCCGTTTACCCACATAACTCCGCCGCGTACGCTGCCGAAATACTTGCTGCCTTCGTACACGATGCCGCCCTTGACGTTGTCGCAACTTGCATAGCCGGAGAGTACCTGAGGAAGATTGCCTTGTTGGCTGCCTCCGATTACCGTCACGACGGACAAATCCGCCTTGCCCATATAGATGTTAAGTTTTTCGCAGAAATCCGCAAAATACTTGCCGTCGTTTTGAGCCGCAAAGTTACCTGCGTTGATGTATCCTTGTCCGGATACGGGCGCGCAGAAATAGTTGTATTTGTTATCTGCCTTGTAAGCATTGGCAATAACGCCGGGCATAAGGTCTGCCAAAGACGGAGTTATGGACCAAGTTACGGGGAACGTGTCGTTTTCGCGACCGGCAGCGTTCATGTAGTTTGTTGCAAACGTTGCCGTGTTTTGCCAGTAGGTTGCGTTGTCGCCGTCGCTTACCACGAACGCCACATAGTGTTTACCTTGTTCGGCGGGCAATTGCGAGTCGTCGTTGGGTTGCTTGAAGGTTTGTCCGGCAAATTCCTCCGCGGAGAAGAACGTTAAGTTGCATGTGTAGTCGGTAGGAACGATAAACTGTCCGTACTCCGAGAAAAACGCAACGTCGTGATCTTCGCTGTAGGTGTATCCGAAGATGGGGATATTGGTATTCAAGAAACTGTGGATGTTCTTTTTAAGTCCGTCCGAAATACCGGAATCGGGATCGTAGTAAACGTGGAAGAACTTGTTGCAAATGCCGTAGTCCTTGATAAATTTGTTAGTGATTGCACCGGAAGAACTTTCTCTGTAGTTTTGGTGAACAAGTCCTTCGGTGGACAACTCGTCCAAAATGCCGTCGACGTTGAACAACCATCTGTACGTAAACACGACGTTGGTCAAATCGAATTTCTTAACCAGTCCGAGTGCTTTGAGCGTATCTTCCTGACCGGCTTCTATCGGCAAAAATCCCGTTATTCCACTCAATGTTGCCGCAAGGTTGACGGAAATCGTTCCTTTTTCGTAAACGATATAGCCGGGAGTGGAATAATCTTGTCCTTCAACATAAGCCGCGTATGTTTTTTGCACGAAGTTTTTGATAGGAATTTTTGTTCCCCAAGTTCCGTCGGCAAGGTTTTCGGCATACGCCTTAACGTACATCTCCACCGCTTTTGCAAGCGAAATGCTTTCGGTTTGCAAGCCGTACTGTTCCTTCATTTGTTCGAGGTAGTACATATCGGTGTTGATACCGTTGGTCATATAGTGGCTGTCCACATAGAAACGAGTTTCTTTGCGAGCAAACAATCCTTGTATTGCCTGCGCCGTGAACAACAAATCCGAGGAATAGTTTTCGCCTGCGGAGGTATCGTTTAGAACGTAAACCTTTTTGTCCGCGGGAAGTTTGGAGGTTTTGTAGTAGGAGAACTGCGTGGGTGTCGGTTTGGGATCCGGATCGACGGTTTTTGCTTTTACGGTAACGGTTGCCATTGACGTTTTGCCGCCCAGCGTCACCGACAAAGTTTTGTTTCCTGCCGTTGCGGTGTCCACTGCGGAAGCGGACGCGCCTGCTTCCTTGACGGTTTTTGTTTCCGTTGAGCCGTCCGTATAGTAAATTGTCAATTTGACGGAATCGGCATTGAAGGAATCGCCGACGAAGCACGTCAGTCCGTCTTCAACAGAAAACGACGCCAACTTTTTTTGCGTAGGCTCGCTCGGTGAGCAAGCGACAAGCGTTGCAGCGAAACCGAAACACATGATTAACGCCAAAACAAGGGATAACAGTCTTTTCATAGAAGTCTCCTTTTATAATTTTTGGTAGTAACTTTTGCTTAACGCCGACAAGCGGCGCAAAATTCGTAACTCAAATGCCAGACTTGCGATCAACAAGTCGACTTGCGGCTTATTTTATTCCTGCAATGTTGTTTTGTTCCAAGAAGTAACGTTGGAAAATGAAATACATTACTATTATCGGAACGGTTATAAGTATCATACCTGCGGAACGCACGAACCCGTCGGCATAGCCGCCCAAAGCGGGATAGAACTTATACATAATCAGTTGCAACGTTTCCACCTCGCTGCCGCTTGCCTGCATAACCATCGGCCACAGATATTCGTTCCAAGTGCTTACGAAAGTTAAAATTACATAAGTGATGAGAACGGGTTTGGACATAGGCACGACGATTTTGAATATCTTTTGAAATTCGTTGCAACCGTCCAAATCGGCACTTTCCAAAACCGATTCGGGAATGTTTGCCATGTACTGCTTTACCAAAAAAACGCCGAAAACGTTAACTATACCCGGCAGTATAAGTCCCCATATGGAGTAGTTTAAGCCCATATTCATAACCAAAATATAGTTGGGAATCATAAGCACTTCGCCGGGAACCATCATTGTTGACAAAAGCAACGCACTGACGACTTTTTTGCCCTTGAACTTCAATTTGGCAAGCACGTAACCCATTATTATGGCAATGAACAAACTGATTGCGGTGAACGTTACCGTTACGAACAGCGTGTTTAGCAGCGCCTTCCAAAATCCGCTGACTTGCATTGCCGTAAAATAGTTTTTAAGCGTGCCGTCCACAGGCCACAGGTACAGTTTGTCGCTATCGGGAATCAATTCCGGAGATTGCAAACTGTCGATGACTTTTAGGTAAAACGGAAAAATTTGGCAAAACGCCACAATTGACAGGAACAATATTGCCAGAGCCTGAAACGTTCTTTCCTTGGCTTTTGCCGATTTGCTTTTTTTGTCGTAACAAATACTCTTTTTACTCAACGCTGACGACCTCCTTTCCGGAAAGTTTGCGTTGCACCAGTGTGAACACGATTATAATCACGAACAAAACCATTGCATACGCGCAACTGCGCCCGAACAGTCCGTCCTCGAACGCCGTGTTGTAGATGTACAACATTACCGACGTTGTGCCGTAGCCTCCCTTTGTGATCAACTGCATCGGCCCCAAAATTTTGAAGCCGTCGATTATGGACAAAATCAAGTTGAGCATAACCGCGTTTTTCATCAAAGGAAGTGTTACACGCGTGAAAATTTTCCATTTGCTGGACGTATCCAACATTGCCGCTTCCTTGTAGGACTCCGGTATGGAGATGATGGACGAATAGTAAATAAGCATCTTTGTGCAGAAGCCCAAGAAGAAAGGCATTATCATAAGCGACATCAACGCAAGTTGCTCGTCTGTTAGCCATTGAACGGGTTGCCCGCCGAAAAACATCACGATTTTGTTGGCGAGGCTGTTATTATCCGAGCCGAACACCATTTTCGTTACGTCCGAACCCACGACGCCGCTGACCAAACTGGGCCAAAACAACAGCGCCAAGAAAAAGCGTTTGCCCTTTTTGAGCGAATTGATCAAAAACGCGCAAACCAGCCCCATAAGGTTGTTGCCGAGCGTCATAACGACAGTCCAAACGACCGTAACGCCCATGCTATCCCAAAGATCTCCGTCGAACTTGGCAAAATCGGGGCAAAAAATGCGCTTGTAGTTATCCAGCGTAAATTTGATTTCCGCCCCGGTTGCCAACTTTTTTAAGGAGACGTTGGTGAAACTGAAAAACAATGCCGAGAAAAACGCGACGACGAAAAACAACGTCCACCACCCCATGGGAAAACCCAAAAGGGCGTACGCTTTGACTTCGTTTTTTAGTTTGTTTTTTCGTTTATTTGTGTAATCGACCATTATTATTCGTCGGCCAAATCTTCCAACGCCTCGTCTAGTTGAATTTCTATTGCATCCAGTTGAGAAGGAGTTCCGTATTCGCTACCCGTGATCAATTGCGTGACGTATTGTGCAAGCGTTTTTTGGATTGCAGGCCATGCTGCAGAACCGGGACGTGCAACGATGTTGTTAAGTTGATCCACGAACACTTTCCACTCCGCCGTTTGATAATATTCGTTTGCAAGAGCGGTTTTTGTTGTAGGCATAAGATTTTGAACCGTGTTGTGAGCAAGTTGAATTTCGTCGCTGGTAGTCACGAACTTGATGAAGTCCGCCGCCAAAGCAGCATTTTTTGTCTTTTTGGTCATAACCAACGAGTACAATCCAAGTGCGCCTTGCGTGGAGCCGCCGTCGGAAAGAGGCATAACGCTTGTGTAGCGAATGTCGCAAACGCCCTTGTTGGATTCGTTTATACGAGAGTAGTCGATGAGTTTCCACGGTCCCATTTCGATGAAAGCCACTTTGCCCGTTTCGAACTTACTTTCGGCAAACGATGTGGGAGTGTAGCCCAAGTCGCCGAGTTGTTTGATTTTTGCCGCAGCCGACTTGTTTTGTTCGGTTGCGATGTTCATTGCCGTCAAATCGTCGTTCATAAGTCTGCCGCCACTGCGAGCCGCATACGCCATGAAGAACATTGCGCCCATACTTTCGTTGCCGGTGCCTGCGGGAACGGTTGTAAGATACAACGTATCGTTGCCGCTCAAACTGTTTTTGACGTTGTAGTCGGCAATCTTTTTGCCAATAGCAATGTATTCATCCCAATTTTTGGGCATATCCGCATCGGTAAATTCCTTGCCGAGCACTTTTGTGAGCAATGCCTTGTTGTAAGCCACGGTAAGCACGTTTGCGCTCATAGGCAATGCGTAAGTGCTGCCGTTGAACTGTGTGGTGTTCCACAAAGAATCTATAAACTTATCTTTTTCGGCGTCTACTCCGTATTTGGAAAGGTTTGCGATAAGTCCGTCAAACGCCAAACGTTGAACGAAAACGTGATCCACGTAGGCTATATCGGGAAAGTTATCCTTGTTCATCAACGCCAAAGTGTAACTGCCGTAGAAATCCGCCGTGCTTTGCGTGGCGATATCGATGGTAACGCCTTCGTGCAAAGCCTCATAGTCGGCGTTTGCTTTTTTGATTGCCGCTTCGATTGTGGGAGATCCGCCCGGCCACCAAATTTTGACCGTACCTTTCAATTCCCCGTTGCCGCTGTTGTTTTCGCTATTCGGCGTGCATGCAACGATTGCAAAACATGCCGACACCAGCAAACAAATTACCAATAATGTAGAGAAAATTCTTTTCATACTGACCTCCGATAATCCTATTGTAGCAAAATTTGCATAGTTTTCAATAGCATTCGTCAATTTTGCGATTTTAGACAAAGTTACTGCCAAACTATGCTTTTGCAGAAGCCGAATTACGCCGAAAACCGCGCATAACGTCACCTGCGTGTGAAAATTCTTTTGTGATAAACATTCGTCTCAACGGGCTGCGAACCCGTACGGATAATTCCGCGTCACCGACTGCAACGATAACCTCGGCGGCTGTGGAAACCTAGTTCGACAACCGCCTCGGAATAATTACGTTTTACTTTGCGATTTTAATCGCCTGGTTGATTTACGCAACTGCACCCATATAGATTTGAGTGATTACGCAGTGCGTTGCGGCATTTGCCAATTGGATGCGAATTTCTACCGTTTTACCTGCGTATGCGGACAAATCGTACGTGAAAGTTTGTTCCGCATCGGTATCTACGTGTACCGTTTCGGTGTCAACGCCATTCGCCTTTACGACGGTTTCGGTGCCGTTTACAACGATAACAACTTTGATATCAGGATAGGTTTCGCCGTCACGATGGAACACGCGAGCCTTGAACGAGAAGGATGCATTGTAGCTCTTGCCGATGGTGAAACTGTTAAACAGATACGAGCCTGTGGCTTTGATGTCTACACCTTCGCCTACGCCGGCATCGGTTTCACCGGAAATCGTCCAGGCATCGGCGTCCTTGTCCAAAATGGCATTTTTGTTATTCCATTGGGTAACGTTTTCTTCGTTGCCGCTGAACTTGATAACCTGAACTACTGCGTGAGTACCTTGTGTGATACCGATTTGGATTGTTACGGTTTTGCCGATATATGCCGACAAATCGTAACTGCAATATTGCGTTGCGTCGGTATCTACGTAGAACCAATCTTCGGTTTGACCGATTCCGCGAATAAGCGTTTCGGCTTCGCCTTCGATTACCTTAACCACGAATTTGGGGTACGTTTCTCCGTCACGATGGAATACTCGTGCGCCGAACGTAAGAATGAAGGAGCTGGACTTAATCTTGCGACCGTCCAATTGAATAGCGGCATACGTTACTCCGTTACGGATGGACAAATCCGCGCCTTCGCCTACACCGAGATCGCAACCATCGTTAATGAACGACCATTTTACGTCGAATACGCCTTCGAGAATGGCACTCTTTCCGTTCCATTCGTTAACTTCGATTTCGTCCACGGTGATTGTGAGAACGAATACTGCAGTCTTGGAAGGATCGGCAACGGAACTTGCAACGATACGATATTCGCCCACTGCTTCAGCGGAAACGGTTACAACGCCGTTAGCGTCTACCGTTACACCGGCATTGCTGCCTTCCGCCATAGCATAAGTAACTTTGTCGTTGGTGGCGTTGTCCGGCTTAACCTTTGCGGTTATCTTGAAGGAACGTTCGCCTTGCTTGTACGTTGCGGAAGCATTTTCAAATTCCACTTTGGAAACGTCAACTTGACCTTCGAACTTCATCACCTTCACTTGCAATTCGGCGTTGACGTCGGCAGTGTTCATGCGATGTTCGATTACCATTGCGCCCTTTGCGCCCTTGATGGAATCGGGAATAGCAAACTTTTGAGTGGATTCGCTTGTAGGAGAGGTAAACTTAACCCACTCGTTGGAAAGTACGGTTATGGAGCCGTCTTCTTTGACGAAGAGTACGCGATATTCGCCAAACGTTTTGTCATTGTTGCCAATTTTTACGTTAAACGTAAGCGCACCGTGGGGGATTGTGAGTTTTGCCCACATCATGGAAGCAGACAATTCTAAACTTCCGCCGGAACTGGCCTTGACGTTGTTTTCCAAGCAAATTCCGTAAGGACGATCGGATTGTCCCATGTAGAATATCTTTTGGTTGCCGTCCGTTCCGGTACTTCCGCGACGTTCGTTGCTGTGTATCATAACCAAATGCCAATCGTCATAGCGAGAGAATTGTTGGTCTTTGCCGTGATCGGTGTCCAAATCCCATCCGCCGTCGGTGTTAGCGGCGTCGGCTGCGTTGTTGTATGCTTCCTTTGTGATTCCTCTGTACAAAGAGTCCACAACGGTAACTTTTATTTTGATTGCTACGTCCGTTTCGGAAACGGAAGAAATTGTGATCATCGTTTCGCCTGCGCCAACAACTTTGATATTACCGAGAGCGTCGATGGTTACTACGTTTTCTGCCGAGTAAGCAACGTTTACGTCGCTATTGGATGCGTTTTCGGGAGCAACGGACAAGCCGATGTTGTTGATGTTTGCATAGTACGTAAGGTTTCTGGGCTTTTGCATGCCGCCGAAAACTTTGCCGTCCAACAAGTCCTGACCTCTTGCCAAGATGCCGTCGGTCATATCCCATTGAGTGTACAATGCGGTCAACAATTCGTAGTCGTATTCCTTGTCGGAAACGGCTTTAAGATTGTTTGCCGTGATTGCCGTTACGGGGTGATATTCCTGTACGTTTATAGTTACGTACACTACCGCTTCGCCGCCGTCGGTTGCTTTGCCTTCCAATGTCATTCCCATTGCGTCGCTTGCCGCAGTGATTACCACTTTGCTTCCGTTATCGACTACGGTAAGTTTTGCGCCTTCCGCAGCGGCAACGAACCTGCCGTCGACGATGTTACCGGGCGTCCAAACAAGCGTTTTCTTTTCGGCGTCACGGGGTTGAACTGTGTACGTGAACTCCGCGCTGTTGCCTTGTACGACGGTCAACGAACGAGGACTTGCAATTGTGCCATCGTTTTCGTCGTCGGTGTTGACGAGAATTTTGCTAACTTTGACGTGTCCCTTGCACTTGTCGGCACATACGGGATCAGTGCAAGTTGCATCCGTGCATTTGTTGCATTCCGGGCAAACGTGCTTGCACACGTGCTTTTCCGGTTTGGGTTCTTCGTGTCCCTTGCATTTGTTTGCGCAAACAGGATCGGTGCAATCCGACGTGCATCCTCCGCATTTGTCGCATACGTGTTGACATTTGTGTTCTTCGTGCGGTTTCTCGGGCGTGCATGCGCACAAAACCAGCATGAAACAACAAACGATTGCCAACAAAACGACTAAACTTTGTTTTCTCATTACAGCCTCCTTGTATTTTTATTTTGTTTTTTATATTTTACGGATTTTTCCGCAATCTTACGGCGAATATCGCCATAGTATTCAGTATACCAACGGCTACGCGCACCGCTTGCCGTCCGAAACGGTTTGTTTGCAAAGTGAATAAAACAAACAAAACCGAATAAACGCACGCAAACCGAGCGAACGGTTCGACTTGATTAAAATCGAATCTTCGCACGGCGGAATTATCCAGAAAAACGATTTTCTGACAATGTTAAAAACTACGGTTATTTGACTACCCCGTTTGGTCAACCCATCTTTTGTTTAACAAAGTATTCGCGATTTTCCTTTTGGCTCGCCAAAAAACCGTTTTTCTACATTTTATCATCCCGATTTGGCATTGTCAATACCCATTTTGAAATTTTTGTATGTTTTTTTTACAAATGTTTACAAGCGAGCCATCTACCTTTACAAAAACGTTACGCTGTCGCCTTGATTGGCAACGCTCATAATACTCCCAGGACTTGCCATTTTGCAAAGAATACTTTGCTATTTTGTATTGCTTAACGATAATTAAAACTGCTCTACGATAATAATTGCGTGCGCCGTGCGGTCAAATTTTGCGGCAAACAAAAAGCATTTGCTCAAACAAGGCGTTTCCTCAAAGAACAAATGCTTAAATTTTGTAATATGTACCGATGTTGAATAAACTATTGTTTGCTTGTCGAATTGCGGAAAACGACGTCACTATCCACAAGCGTGTGAGATTTGTTTCCGTTTTTGATTTCTTTGATTAGGGACTCCACCGCTATTCGTCCTATTTCGGCGTAGTTTTGCTTTGCGTAGCTCAACTTCGGATCGAAGTGTCCGTGTTCGATACTGCGTCCGAGCGCAAACACGCCCACGTCCTTGCCGACTTGCAATCCCGCCTGTTCCACCGCGGCATAAACGCCTTTTGCCAATCCTTCGTTTGCCGTGATAAACACACTGTTCGCCTTTACCACTTTTTTGGCTAAGGCAAGTCCGTATTCTTCGCTGCTGCTTTCGCTAAAAAACACTCTTTGACTTCCGTCGATGCCGCATTCGGAGCATATTTCGTAAAATCCCGAAGCGCGGTCTTGCGAAATGGTAAGGCTGCTGCCGCTGTTGAGCAAATATATGTCCTTGCCGTATTCGGCAATCAACTTTCGACACACGTCTATAATCAACTTTTTGTTGTCTATGTCCACGTAGCCCAACGAAGAATCGGTGGGACGCCCTATAACCACACAATGAGTGCGATTGTTTTCCATTTCCGACAAACGTTCGTCGTCCACGTCGGGCGTGAGCAAAATTGCTCCGTCTATCGGCGCTCGCCCGTGCCTGAGCGTTTGCATAAGTTTGGTTTTGTCGCTATCGTAGTACACAAGCAACGAATATCCCAAAGTCGAAGCCGTGCGCATGCAACTTAAAAGCAAATCTTTATAAAACGGATATACGTCGATATCCGGCGTGGCTTCCATTACCAATGCAACAATGTGAGTGCTTCCGCCGGACAAGCCGGATGCGCAAAAGTTGGGCTGAAAGTCCAATTCCTTGCACGCTTGAAGCACCTTTTCGCGGAGTTCTTCGCTTACGAATTTACGCCCGGTAAGAACGTTAGATACAGTAGATTTTGCGACGCCTGCTTTTGCCGCAACGTCCGTAATTTTTACCAAAATTTTATCTCCTCTCCTTTTCAACTTTGCGTTCACTGCCACATCGCTCGGTTTTTCCGCGATTTTCGGTTGCCGTTTTACGCAAACATAGTTGCATAACGCGCAAAACGCAAAGAAATAGTAACAATTTTAACAACAAACCAGCCGCGTTTGGTCACATGCATGCAGCCGCTAGCGACGAACGTTTTTCTTCATCAGTTCAATCAACTCGTCGGCATAGACAAGTTCCACCTTGGATTTGTCCAACTTGGAAACGAAGTAGTCCACGCTTTGTTGATTCATCGTCCAGGGGTGAACGTTCACCACGCTGTACCCGCACTCGCTACCGGGCGCAATCGGCATAGAATTGACCTTTGCGGCAATTTCGTCCAACCAATCGGTTGTTACGTCTGCCATGTTGCAGGTGGGATACCACAAAGTGAACCTGACCGAAACGAACGGTTTTCCGTCCGACCACCACACTTTGCCCTGTCCGCTACCGTAGCGGTCGGGATCCAATTCCCAAATGCCTCCCTTTATGGTATCAAACTTTGTGAAACAATGCAACCTATCGACAACGCTTTTCTCGTCCGCCGTTTCGGCAACGTTATCCAACATGCACAATACAGATAAATCCGACTTTGCCATCGCGATTGCCGTTTGCATTGCAAACTCGTCAAGATACTTTCTCGGATAGGAAAGGCAGTTTGCATATCCGATGCCGGACACGCCGGAAATGAAGTAGTCCGCCTTGGCGCGATCGACGATATACTTTGCCCCGGCAGGACAAACCGAAACCAACGACGGAGAAAACGTCCAACTCATTTTATAACTGCAATCCGTTTCCAGTCGTTGCCCGTAACTGCTTGTTACGGCAAAATCTCGTTCAAGCCACTGAATGTTGTCGCCGTCCGAAACCACCAACGCCACATAGTGCTTGTTTGACGGCACGCGACTTGCGTTACCGTGCAGTTTTTGTTTAAGCGAAGTATCCGACTTGCCGAAAAAACTATGATTGAGCGACCAATCGGAAGGCAATGCGTAATCGCCGAATTGCGAAATATCCTTTATGAATGCAATTTCGTCGTCGTTCCAGCCGTAGACGGGAATGTTTTTGTTCAATTTTGACAGGACATACTGTCTAAACGCCCTATCTCCCTCACTTTCACCCGTGTATACGCACGCCCAACGATTGCATATGCCCAAATCGCGCAACCTTATATGAAAGTTGTTTCCGTTGACGACTTGATGAATCAGCCCGTTTTTGTTCAGTTTGTCGTAGCACAGGTCAAACACCTTGCGTTGGCGCTCGGCGTTGCTACCGTCGATTTCTCTCAAATCAACGTTCACGGACAAGCCCAAATCCGCAAATTTGGAAACAAGCACGTCCGGCACGCCCAGTGCATCGGTTGCCGCGGCGTACGTTGCAGCCATGTTTATGCCCACGTCGTGACAATCCAACTTATACACTGCCATTCCGTTTAGCAAACCGAGGAACTTTTGAGTTGCGGAATAAACGTCTATCGAGATTTTTTCGACGCCCGAAACGTAAGAAACATAGTTGTCCGCGTCAATTAGCAAACATTTACGAGAACGGTTAACAATGCCCTGCAAACACACCGCAACGGCGCGTTCCTCGTCCGTCATATCAGCAAAATTAAGAACGTACACCATAACCGGCCTCCCAAAAAAAACGGTTTTCGAGACATTTTAACATAAGAATTGCCGATTGTAAATGCCTTTTCCAATAAAAATATCGCAAAGAAAATCGGTTTTTCCTCTTTACAAGTGAAAATTCCTGTGGTATCATAGTGTCAGAAAAACGGTTTTTCCATTTTTTTGAGGTATTTATGAAGAAAATTCACCTAATCAACGGAACACACTGGGACAGAGAATGGAGACACACTGCCGAACAAAGCAAACTTCGCCTTGTGGACTTGATGGACAACATTATAAATTTGTTGGAAACCAAACCGACCTACAAATGTTTTTGCGTGGACGGAGGCACTATCGTAATAGAAGACTACCTGACAATTCGTCCCGAAAACAAACAACGCATAATCGACCTTGTGAAAGCCAAAAGAATGTTTGTGGTTAACTGGTACACCCTGCCGGAAACAAACACGGTTGCTCCGGAAAGTTTGATACGCAACCTGCTTAAAGGTCACAAAATGGCGGAAGAATTGGGCGGAGGGATGAAATCCGGATACACGGCCACAAGCTACGGACAACCCAGCCAATTGCCACAACTCTATCGCGGATTCGGCATTACCGATGCAATTTTCTACCGCGGAACAAACAAGCACGTGCTTACCCCGCTGTTTGTGTGGCAAGGCGCGGACGGCTCGGAAATTGACACGTTGCGCACGTTCGACGAAGTTACGCGCACAAACTGGTTCTTCTATGTTCACGGTCCTGCGGTTTTGGGAAAGGGCGAAAAAGACCTGACTTACACCTACGACCGCTCGCAAATACCCGTACATATGGCGGACACGTACTCCTATGAAAAGTCGTTTACGCTTCTTCACGAGGATTTCGACTACATTCACGACTCAGCCGTGCAAAAGCGCGCGTTGGATAATTTGCTCCGCCAAGCCGAACCGTATGCCATTGGCGACCACGTGTTGGCTCTTAATATGGAAGACAACGACGAACCCTACAAATATTTGCCCGAACTGATAAACGATATGAACAAGATTTATCCGGACGTGCAAATACAGCAGTGTTCGTTGGACGAATACATGGCTGAAATCAAAGCCGAAAAGGACTACAAAAAAGCCGTTCATCACGGCGAATTACGCTACACCACGATGGAGTACAACAACTTCAACGCACTTTTGGGCGCAACGCACAGCAGTCGCATAAAGATTAAACTGTTAAACGACGATTGCGAAAACAACATGATAAACATCGCCGAACCGCTTTGCAGTTACGCAATGGCTTTCGGCAACGAATATCCTCGCACCAACATCGCCCGCGCGTGGGAATACCTGTTGAAGTGCCACGCGCACGACAGCATTTGCGGAGCAGCCGTCGACCGCGCGCACGAAGACATGCTGTACAACTTCAGTTTGGCAAAAACCGTTGCGGAAGAATGCTCCAACCGTAGTTGCACTGCTCTTTACGGAAAAATCGACACGGCGGCGCACTTCCTTACCACCGACCACACTTTGACGATATTCAACACACTCCCCTTTGCAAGAAAGGAAGTTATCGAACTTGTAGTCGATACGCCCAAAGGTGGCGGCAAAGCCGTTGATATCGGGCTAGGCGGCGCCGACAGCGTTGGAGATTTTTACGACATCGTGGACGAAAACGGAAACGTTGTGCCTTACGCCGAACTTAACCGCGACGACGTATCCATTGGCGTAGAGCGCGAAATGGACACAAAGGCAATAAAATTCAACGCCGACCGTAAACGTATTTTGGTTGAAGTTGAAGTGCCTCAAAACGGATACAGCACCTATGCTTTGCGTTTCCGCGAACCGAATTTGGAATACGATCCGCAAATAATCTCCTCGCGCAAACTTATAGCACGGGATAACGGCGTATTGGAAAACGAATTTATCAAAGTGGAAATCCACTCCAACGGTACGTTTGACCTGACCGACAAGGTTAGCGGAAGAACGATGTACAAGCAAATGTACTACACCGATAGCGGCGAAGTTGGTTCGGCGCACATTTCGGTACAACCCAAACGCAACGCCGTCTACACCAGCCTAGGCTGCTCGGCAATCGTCACCATGAAGGAATCCAACCTTCTTAGAGGCGTTTATCAAATAGACTTGACTATGGGCCTTCCCGCCGAAGCAACCGTAAACGGCGACGACAGAACGCGTCAATTTAAGGATTTGCACATAACTACGACTCTCACCCTTACCAAGGGAAGCAAGTACCTCGGCGTAAAAACCACTTTGAACAACGAAATACGCGACCACAAACTGGTAGTAAACTTCCCCAGCGGAGTTGCAAATGCCGATTGGGCGGACGTGGAAAGCGCATGGGACGTTGCCAGACGCACAATCAATCATCGCGACACGAAGGACAACTTCGACAAGTTTTTGCCCTTCCAACCTATGCAAAACTTTGTGGACGTATCGGACGGAAAAGTCGGCTTGGCAGTGATGACCAAAGGACTTAGAGAATACGAAGTGGACGACGACGCCGATCGCACGATAAAGATCACTCTTATCCGCACGCAACGCGCCTATATGACGGCAAACGGCAAAATGAACGTGGAAGAACTGGACAAGTACACGGGACAACACAGTTTCGGCAAGATTACTTACGAATACAGTTTGTATCCTCACAGTGGCAACTACGTAGAAGCGGAAGTATGGAACGCGGCTTACGACGCAAAAGTTCCTCTTAAAGCCATTCAGGGCGTAGCAATGAAGGGAGAACTTCCTTCTACCGCAAGTTTTGTTTCCGTTTCGCCCGAAAAGAAATTTATGATTTCGGCAGTGAAACAATCGGAAGACGGAAAAGGCATCACGATTCGTTTATACAACACCACCGACGAAGCACTTCCGCTGACCGTATCCACCATTTTGCCCGTAACTGCCGTAGAACGAGTAAAATTGGACGAATCGTTTATCGAGCAAATGCCTCTTGACGGCAACACTTGGTCGATGACGATGGGCGCAAAGAAGATAGAAACGTTCGTTTTGCGATTGAAATAGCCTGTTTGCCCCAATTTTAGGGCAAGCGCGGCGGCAAATTTGCAAAAATCGTACAACAAATAACATATTATCTTTCCTCCTTAGTAGAAAATGCCACAGTGCGTTTTGCCGTGGCATTTTCGATTTTTACCGTCTTTACCGAGCATTTGAGCGGTATCGGCAAACAAAACACGTTTAACAGGAGAACTTCAATGAATATTCACGTACCCGACCTTGGCGATTTTGACGAAAACTGCGGACTTGTTGCACTCTCGACGTGCAGCGACGGCTGTCACGAAGCGGGCAAAGACGGAGTTGTTTCCGTGTTTGCAACCGGCGACAAAAAAGTGGAATTTATTTGCTACAAGGACTACACAATTGCCTACGTACTTTCCGGAATCGGATATCCGGCGTATTACAAAGTTAAGCCCGTATCCGTTGCCAAACCGATAAAAGCAGTTTTGATGGATTTGGACGGAACAAGCGTGCGCAGCGAAGAATTTTGGATTTGGATAATACAACAAACGGTTGCATCTCTTTTGAACGATCCCAATTTCACCCTCGAGAAAAGCGACATTCCGTACGTATCCGGGCATAGCGTTTCAGAACACTTGAGTTACTGCATAGAAAAGTACTGTCCGCAAAAGACCTTGGAAGAAGCGCGCGAATATTACTTTGAACATACTCACAGGGAAATGGACGCGATTATGCGCGGCAAAGGAAAGCAAGGCGCTTTTACACCGTCGCCCAAACTTAAAGAATTTTTGACCGAACTTAAACGCATGAACATAAAAATAGGATTGGTTACCAGCGGATTGTACGAAAAAGCCTATCCGGAAATCAAATCGGCATTCGACACGCTGAATATGGGCGATCCGAAAGACTTTTACGACAGCATAATTTCGGCAGGATTTCCGCTTAAAAAAGGCTGCGTAGGCACCCTTGGAGAACTTTCTCCCAAACCGCACCCGTGGCTGTACGCCGAAACTTGTTCGGTTGGACTGGGCATTGCGGAATCGGGCAGAAACCACGTTTTGGGCATAGAGGATAGCGGCGCAGGCGTTTGCAGCGTTCGCTTGGCGGGATACGTCACCGTCGGTTTCGGCGGCGGAAACATCAACGCCAGTGGAACTCGGGCGCTGTGCAACGAATATTTTGATACGTTTGACCAAATTTTGAACTACATAAAGCAGATTAACGATTAAAAAACGCATTACACTTGGTTCTGCGATGCGTGAGCAACGCCGCAAAAATCAAATTTGAAGCAAAAAACAAAACGGATTGGAAGTTTCGTTCCAATCCGTTTTTGCTTGGTGGAGATAAGGGGATATTGCCCGTAAGGCGTGGGCAAATTTCCTCGCCCATACGATTTTGGAGCAAGATACCATATGTTTTTAGCTCTACACCGCTTTTGCGGCTCGGGCAGCGGCCCTCCTGACCTATGCGTTGCGTGCAAGGAGCGAAGCGACGCCCCACAGCGTTTTTGCACGCAATAGCGGCAAAACGCGTCCTAGCGAGCGTAGCGATGCGTGAGCAACGCCGCAAAAATCAAATTTGAAGCAAAAAACAAAACGGATTGGAAGTTTCGTTCCAATCCGTTTTTGCTTGGTGGAGATAAGGGGAT
>CAKRAM010000063.1 GCA_934294965.1 uncultured Clostridia bacterium | reverse complement strand
CTCAGGGCCCACGCGATAATGAAGCGCGATAGTGACTACATCGTGGAAAAAGGTCAAATCATCATCGTAGATACTTTCACGGGGCGCAAAATGGAGGGCAGACGGTTCAACGGCGGTTTGCATCAGGCAATCGAAGCAAAGGAACACGTCACCGTCAAGGAAGAAAACAAAACCTTGGCAACAATCACTTTCCAGAACTACTTCCGTTTGTACCACAAGTTGAGCGGTATGACGGGTACTGCCAAAACCGAAGAAAACGAATTTAACTCCATATACAACATCGACGTTGTGTGTATTCCCACCAACTTGCCGATGATAAGGGAAGACGCTCACGACAAGTTTTTTGCCAATCGTAATGCCAAGTTGCGTGCAATCGTTGCGGAAATAAAGGAACGTCACGCAACGGGACAGCCTCTTTTGGTCGGCACGATAACGGTGGAAAAGAGCGAGGAACTTTCCTCGCTACTAAAAGCCGAAAATATTCCGCACAACGTTTTGAACGCCAAGTACCACAAGCGTGAGGCGGAAATCGTCGCGCAGGCAGGACGTTTCGGTGCGGTTACAATCGCAACCAACATGGCGGGGCGCGGAACGGATATTTTGCTGGGCGGCAACGCCGAGTTTTTGGCAAAACAAAAAATGATAAGGGACGGCTACGACGAGGAAATCGTCGATGCCGCAACGGGATTTGTTAAGGGCAGCGAAGAAGTGGAGGCGGCAAAAGTCGTCTATCGCGATTTGTACGCCCGGTTTAAGCAGCAAACCGACGAGGAAAAACAAAAAGTCGTTGCTGTCGGTGGCTTGTGCGTAATCGGCACAGAGCGGCACGATTCCAGACGTATAGACGATCAGCTTCGCGGAAGAAGCGGCCGTCAGGGCGATCCGGGCAGGAGCGTGTTCTACGTTTCCGCCGACGACGATATGATTCGTATTTTCGGCGACGAACGCATAAAACGCATAGTGCAACTCATGTCTTACAACGAGGACGAACCCATAGAAATGCGCCTGCTCACCAAGAGTATCGAAATTGCTCAAAAGCGTATCGAAAGCATTCACTTTTCCGGTCGTAAAAACGTGTTGCAGTACGACGACGTGAACAATCAACAGCGCAAAGTTATCTACGGCGAACGCAACCGCATTTTGGACGGCGGCGACGTTCATCAGGAAATTTTGCAAATGGCAGGCGAATACGCACGTCATAGTTTGGAAGAAGCCTGCAACGGCGAACTTGCCGTGGAAAAGTGGGATTTGGATAAAGTCAACGACAAACTTTCGCATTACTTCATCACCGAGGACGGCGAACCCGTTTTGAACGCGGACGAAGTGCAAAACGCCCGTCAAGTGTGCGACTTGCTTGCCGAAAAGTGCCGTGCATATCTCAACAAACGCTACTTATCGGAAGTTACCGACAACGAAGTGCCTTTTGCCGAAGCCGAACGCTTTGTTCTTTTGCGCACGATAGACCGTTTGTGGATGGACCACATCGACGCGTTGGACGACCTTCGTCAAGGCGTGGGCTTGCAGGCAATCGGTCAGCACGATCCGCTGATGGTGTACAAAAAAGAAGCCTACGAAATGTTTGAAAAACTCAACGACGAAATCAAATTCCAAACCATTCGTATGTTGTTGTTCTCTCGCATAGTGCGCGCATTGCCTTCGCAAAAAGCACCTACGGACGGCGAAATCAATTCCGAAAAGAAACTTAACGGACCTTGCCCTTGCGGAAGCGGCAAAAAGTACAAAAACTGCTGCTACAAAAAGGATTTGGCTGCGCAAGCAGGTCAAAACGGAGGTCAAGCGGCAGGTGGCAACGCGCCTTCTCGTCCGCTCACCAAGCAGGAAGAATACGCCTTGAAGCGTCAACAACGCAAAGAAAACAAGCAAAACGGAAACAAGTAAATGATACAAATCGAAGACCTTAAACTAAATATTCGCGATTTGCAACTAAAACTGGACGGTATAGAAAAAAGTTTGGATTTGCCCAAACTTACCGAGGAACTTGCCGATTTGACGGCAAAACAGCACAGCCCGGAGTTTTGGGACGACGTAAAGTCGGCGCAGCAAGTTTCGCAACGTGCCAAAAACATTCTGGACAAAATGGACGACTACAAAAAACTGTCCAAAAGGCTGTCGGACGTTTGCGACCTTGTGGATATGTGCGACGGCGATCAAGCCATGCTGGAAGAAACCGCAACCGAACTCATAGATATCGACAAGGAAATCAACGAAATGCACGTTTCGGCGCTGCTTTCCGGCAAGTTTGACGCAAGCAACGCAATTTTGACCATTCACGCAGGCGCAGGCGGAACGGAAGCGCAGGACTGGGCGCAAATGCTGTACCGTATGTATACCAGATACGCCGAACGACGCGGCTACAAAGTGGAAGTTTTGGACTTTTTGGACGGCGAAGAAGCAGGTATCAAGTCGGTTACGTTCAAGGTGAGCGGAACAAACGCCTACGGCTATCTTAAAGCCGAAAAGGGTGTTCACCGTTTGGTGCGCATTTCTCCGTTCGATTCGGCAAAACGCCGCCACACGAGTTTCGCTTCGCTGGAAGTGATGCCGGAGTTGCAACAGGATAGCGACATCGTCATCGACGACAAGGATTTGAAGGTGGACACCTATCGCAGCAGCGGCGCGGGCGGTCAACACGTAAACAAAACCGAATCGGCAATACGCATAACGCATGTTCCTACGGGTATCGTGGTATCCTGCCAAACTCAACGAAGCCAAATTCAAAATCGCGAGCAGGCAATGCAAATGCTAAAAAGTAAACTTGCCGAACTTAAAGAGCGCGAACAAATGGAAGAGGCTATGGCAATAAAGGGTGAAATAAAAAAAATCGAGTGGGGCAGCCAAATTCGCTCCTACGTATTTTGCCCGTATACCCTTGTAAAAGACCACCGCACGGGGTTTGAAAACGCCAACATCGTGGACGTTATGGACGGAAACATTCAGCCGTTTATAGAGGACTACCTTTCCAAAGCGTTGTAACAAATGCGGCGGTTGCCAAATTTACCGGCAAACGTTTGCGGCATAGTTGCAAATAAGGAACGCTTCGCAAGGCGAATGGCATGTTTAGGATATGCGGACAAATAAATTTTGTGTTTGTCGGCAAAACCTTTCAACACCTTGTGGGCTTTTACATTGCTAGTTTGAAATAAAGACGGAGTGGAAAATTCTAGGCAGTATCTACATCGTTTGAACCCACCGTAAAAGAATGTTGCAATTCCGTCAAAATGCATCAATTGACATTGGTAGCAGCCTAAAATAAACGATTATAATTGTTTAGGTTAATTGCGGCGGCACGGTTTAGCGGCTTCACGGCTAACGCCTGTATTGCTACTTTATGGATAGCAGTCACCCAAGCGCGGCAACACGTCGTTGTCGGTTCGTGGTAAACTTATTATCAAGTAGGTTTCAATTGCCTATATAGAAAGAATTATCGGAGGTAAAATTATGAACGAAACGATTAAAACTCTTTTGCAAAGAAGAACGGTTCGGACTTTCAACGATAAGCCCGTTCCGCAAGAAGTTGTGGAACAAATATTGCAAGCAGGTTTGTACGCGCCTTCCGCACGTGGCGAACAAAACGCTATCTTTGTTGTAATTCAGGACAAAGAAACGCTCAAAGCCCTGTCTGCGGAAAATGCTCGCATAATGGGTAGACCGGACGCCGAACCTTTCTATGGCGCAAAAACCGTAATTTTGGTTGTCGGCAACAACACTCCCAACGTTGCTTACGACGGAAGTTGTGCAATCGACAACATGCTCAACGCCGCTTGGAGTTTGGGCGTTGGAACTTGCTGGATTCACCGCGCTCGTCAGGAAGTCGAAACGGAATTCGGCAAAGAATTGCTCAAAAAAGCAGGTCTTCCCGATGGCGACTACGTGGGAGTAGGACACATCGCTTTGGGATATTTTGACGGCGAAGCGCCGGAAGCCAAACCCAGAAAGGACGGCAGAGTGTACTTTATCAAGTAGGAAGTAGGCTTTTGAACAATCCAAAACAAATGATAACGGCGATAATCGGCAGTACGCAACGGTTTTGTCGTCGGTAGAGTTTCAATAAAAAAGCGTGTTTTGTAAGCAATTGCAAAATGCGCTTTTTGTTGTATCTGTAATCGTGTGTATGTAAAGTTTAATTTGTTTGACGGACTGTTGTGCTTTTGTACAGCCGAAAAGTACTAACGATAAATCGCAAACGCATCACACGCTTGCCAAATGCTGAGTTAAAAGCAAACTTAGAAAATGGCTGTTGAATATCGCGATATGTGATGGCGTTTTTAACTAACGAAGGAATTTTATTTTTTATCACTAACTATTTTTGCGGGCAATCGTTTTTTGCCGTTCTAACTCCCTCATAGTTTTGCCATTGATTTGCATAACGATTTGGGAAAAACTTATGTTGGAATTTACAACAAAAAAAACGGCGCCGCAAACGCGACGTCGCAAAAAGTTTATTGAAGTTATTTTGCGGTTTTCCGTTTGTTGCGCAAAATGACTTGCACAACGGTGATAACGATTCCGATAACGATATACGCGTAGTAGGAGAAAAATCTCCAACACAAAACCGTCCAAAACAGCACGCCTTCGGAAACGATGGTTTTAAGCGGTGCCATAAACAGTCCTTCCATAGCCAAGGAGTTGCCCGGAGTCGGTACAAACATAACGCTCATTTGCGTGTAAACGTTAAGAGTCATTATGGCAAACATCAGTTCGTATCCGGGCGTGACGCCGCTGCCTCCAAAAGCGATAACGGCAAAGTAGGGCAATGCCATGCTCAAAAACGGTTCGGCAAAACAGGTCAACGCCGTCAAAAAGAAGTATAACGGCTTTTTTAGCACCAAAAAGAATCCGCGCTTAAAGTCGTCTGCAATTTGTCTGGCGCGGTCTATTATGTGTTCCTTGTCCTTCACCAAACGCAGTTTGTACCCGATGTTCAACATCCAACGTGTAATAGTTTCGGTCATTTTGGGGAAAATGGCAAACATAACGATGAACAAGGGGAACAGGCAGTTCAGTCCAAATCCTATCCAGCCGGCAACGATGAACCATTGCAATTGCGCCGCGTCGGTAACGTAGGCGGAAAGCGCTCCGTTGTTCAATGTCATCAAAAGGCAACAAATCGTCAGCCACATGGACATATTGAACGCAAACTTAACGAATATTATTGCCGAGCTTTCCCCGCCGCGGTAACCTTTTCCGTTCAAGTACACAATTTGGAAAGGTTGTCCGCCGGACGAAAACGGGGTGATGTAGTCGTAGTATTTGCCCACCAAACTTACCATAACGGCATTGCGGAATTTGGCTTTTTCCGGGCAGGTTGCGCGCATGATAACGTAGTATTTTAGCGCGTCGATAGTCAAAATAAGCAGGAAAATCCCTACCAAAAGCAAAACATACTTCAAGTTTGCTCCGGCAATCATTTCGGCAAAGGATACGTCCTTTTGACCGGTAAATTTTGCCGATAGTTGGTACATAAAGAAGAAACTCGTAACTATAACTATCGCAAAAAAGATATTGCTCAGTATCCTCGACTTTTTGGAGCGCGCTTGCTCAAGAGGAGGGAAAAGTTCATCGGCGTTCGTTTGCTGCGGTTGCGCCGCTTCCTCGGTCGGTTGCTCGTTCGTTTGTGCTTGGCTTTGGCAATTTTGCTCGTCTTCGGGCGGTATTAAGTTTTGTGGGGCTTTTTCTTCCATATTTTCACCCGAAAAGATTTTTTTGTAATTCTATTTGCAAAACGCAAATCTTGCGTGTCGCACAAATAACTTCCGTATTATATCACAAACATAGACCAAACGCAATTGTTTACGCCGTGATAAGCAAGTCCTTGTCGTCACTTTTTGTTTGGCAAAAGTTTTTGGCGGAAAAACGGAGCGCCAGCGGAACTTTCGTCAAAGCAAAAATAGCCTCCGGAGTTGAAGTTTTACTTGAAAAAACGCAAAAAGAGCAAGTGTAAATTGCAAAAAGTGCAGATTTTGGGCGCAAAACCGTCAGTTAGTCGCAAAAAGTGTCGAGTATCGGCAAAAAGTCCTTGTAAACGGGAACATTGTATTGTATAATATAACAAGATGCTAATCTTTCTATCGGCAAAATCTTTCGAATTTTTGCAGAGGGTAGCATGACTTTGTTTTTTTCTTTCCATCGTGTGTAAAATCGTCAGTTTTTCTTGATGTGCATTGCACGCTTTCAAACAAAACTTTCGATAATACGAGAACCGGCAAACTTGCTTGCAAAGGGTTGCGACTTCGCCGTTTTACATACCGGAAGGCAAAAACGCCGGTTTTTGCGGAAAACACGCAAGTGTTTGAAAGATTTTGCCGACAGGCAAAAGACTTACTTCGTATAATTTACATTATGCAAATATAACGACTTGCTAAAGGGGTGTGAACATTATGTCCGAATGGCTAAAAAATGCAGTCTTTTACGAGATCTATCCGCAAAGTTTTTTGGATACCAACGGCGACGGAATAGGGGATATTTGCGGCATTACGCAAAAATTGGACTATATAAAAGATTTGGGATTCAACGCCATATGGCTCAATCCTTGCTATCTTTCTCCCTTTGTCGATGCCGGCTACGACGTTGCGGACTACAAAAAAGTTGCTCCGCGCTACGGAACAAATCAGGATTTGATAAATTTGTTTGCCGAAGCGCACAAGCGGGGCATTCACGTGATTTTGGACTTGGTTCCCGGTCACACAAGCGAGCAGCACGAGTGGTTTTTGCAAAGCAAACTTCCGCAAAAAAACAAGTATTCCGACCGCTACATTTGGAGCGATTGCGTTTGGCATCGTCCGGAAGGGTACAGTTGGGTGGCAGGCAACGCCGATCGCGACGGCTGTTATATGCTCAATTTCTTCAACAGTCAACCTGCGCTTAACTACGGCTTTAAGGATATTACCGACGCAACTTGGCAAATACCCTACACCGACAAACGCGTGCAGGCAACCTTCGACGACATGTTGGACGTGATGCGTTTTTGGCTGGATAACGGCGCCGACGGTTTTAGAGTGGACATGGCGGACAGTTTGGTCAAAAACGATGAAGATAAGTCGGCAACGGCTTGGCTGTGGCGAAAGGCTCGCGCAATGCTGGACAAAGACTATCCACAAGCGGTGCTGGTTTCCGAGTGGTGCAACGCACCGCGCGCCATAAATATGGCAGGTTTCCACGTGGACTTTTTGCTCAATCACGGCGAAAAAATGACCTACTACGCATTTCGTTATCGCAACGAACAGGGTGAAAACAAAAGTTACTTTTGCAAAACGGCGCACGTTTCGGCGGAAAACATGTTGCGCCTGTACTTGCAGGACTACAACCAAACCGTCGGCAACGGATATATTGCCGTCATCAGCGGCAATCACGACACCGAACGCATTTCCTATATGTTGGACGAATCGGAACTCCGCCTTGCCTACGTGATGTTGCTAACCTTGCCCGGAACGCCGTTTTTCTACTACGGCGACGAAATAGGCATGCGCTATTTGCCTCAACAATCCAAAGAGGGCGGGTATCATCGCACCGGTTCCCGAACGCCCATGCAATGGGACGATTCGTTGCCCAACTGCGGATTTTCCTCGGCGCAAAAATATATGCTCTATTTGGACGTGGACGACAGTCAAAGCGCGCCCTGCGTAAGCAAGCAAATTGCCGACAGCGGCTCCTTGCTCAATTTGGTAAAACGTCTAAATGTTCTTCGCGCAAGCCACACCGATTTGCAATCGGACGAAAAGTTGCAAGTGGTGCTTTGCGAGCAAAACGGGCTTTTGTGCTACAAGCGCGGCAAAACCTATGTCGCGTTCAATCCCACCGACGGCGAACTGTTTATGCCGCTTTCAATCGGCAACACGTTGCTTACAGTCGGCAAAACCATTTCGCAAAATGGCGGAAGTTTGCTTATGCCGCAAACGGCAATTGTGTTTACGATGTAGGTTGGACTTATAATGGCGTTATGGCGACGTTTGTCAGTAGATATCGGCTGCCTTTCGCAGTTTACTGCCAAAGAGGTTTTAATTTTGCAGGCATTTTGCAACAAATCAACTTAATCACTTCGCGCAAAACTCCGCTGCTTAAATGCGGACGCTGCCACGCGCAACTATAACAATCAAGGGAGAAACTATCGTGAAAAACAAAATCGTTGCACTAATTTACGACTTCGACCACACCTTGTCCACCAAGGATATGCAGGAATTTACTTTCATACCCTCACTCGGAATGACTCCGGACGAGTTTTGGAAGCAAAGCGACGAGTACAGTCACAAGTACCAAATGGACCACATTTTGGCGTACATGTTCCTTATGGCGCAAAAAGCCAACGAAAAGAAAATTTCGCTCACCAAGGACGAATTGCGCAAAATGGGCAACGACGTGCAGTTTTTTGACGGCGTCGAGCAGTGGTTCGACCGCATAAACGCCTACGGTGCAAGTTTGGGGTTGGAGGTTCGTCACTATATCATCAGTTGCGGACTTAAACCGATGATAGAGGGCTGCCCGGTAGGCAACAAATTTTACAATATTTTTGCCTGCGACTACGTTTACGACAAGGACGGCAATCCGATTTGGCCTGCCGTTGCCATCAACTACACCAGCAAAACGCAGTTTTTGTACCGCATAAACAAAGGCGTGGAGGACGTGGGCGAACACAAAAAGCTCAATATGTACATGCCGCGTAACGAACGCGTCGTGCCGTTCCAAAATATGGTGTACATCGGCGACGGACTTACCGACGTTCCCAGTATGAAACTTACCCGCACGCGCGGCGGATACGCAATCGGCGTTTATTCTACCCCGGGCGACGCCAAGTACCTTGTGGACGAAGATCGCGTAGATTTCTATGTCAAGTGCGACTATACCGAAGGTAGCGCAATGGATTCGGCAATGAAAAGCATTTTGGACAAAATTCGCGCGGAAAACGCTTTTGAAGAACTTTCGCAAAAGTCCTACGAAGTGGTAAACGAACTAAAATAGGCGTTTCGCTTGTTCAACCGTTTGGCTAATTACGGCTAGCCGTAACGGAAAACCTAATAAAGTTACACATATTCGACAAAATAAAGTCAACCCTTGCAAAATTCGACTTTTTGCAAGGGCTTTTGCATTTTAGTATATATTTAGTAATTCGGCAGTTGTCGCTCGGTTGCGGCACTTTGCCGAGTGTTGGCATGCCGCCACTTCGGCTTGCAAAAAAATATCTGAAATTACGGTGCAAAATGATAGGCAAACGAATAGTCGTGTTGGAACAAACCAATCCCAAAGCATCCTCCGGCAAAGAAATGTGCGGAATGGTAAAAATAGTTTTGTCCGGCAATGCCGTGCAAATGTCCTTGTTCGTGTCCGGTTTGAACCTGCGCTTTGCCGACGAGTGGTGGCTTTTGTCGGCTTTCGGAAGCCAATGTTTTGCGCAAAAATTGACTAGCCCCCTTTCCGAAACCTTTTCCGCGCAGGCAGTCGGAATAGAAGCCGTTGCGTGCCTGCTTGTGGGCGTAAAAAGCGGTGCGGCAACCGAAGTCGCGTGCGGCTACGTTACCGACAAAAATCTGGTTTCCGTATTGCGCCGAAAAACCGACGAACTGATTTTCGGAAAACCCGAGCCGACCGAATACGAGCGTTTTGCGGAAAATACCGAAAATTTTTATGGCGGAAGCGAGGCGGAAAAACTTAAAAAAGCGGCAAACGCAAGATACAAATGCGTGGAGGACTATAGCGCCGCCTTTGAAAGATACTACGCCACAAACGCCGGCAACGACTACTACCAATCGGTAAAAAGTCACGTTTGCAAAATCTTTACGCAATTTCCGCCGTACTATCCGCTTATCGACAAGTACACCGATTCCTTTTTCGTCAAAATAGATTTTCCGTCGTCGGATAAGTACTTCGTTATGGGAGTGCTTTGCAACGGTGGCGAAGTGAAGTACATTTGCTACGGACTTCCGTCGGACAAATCGGATATATCCGACAAGGATTTCAGTTATGTTACGGCAAAAGACGTTTCGTTTTGGATGTTGTTTCAGGACGCATCAAACGGACAAATTACCGTGTTGAAGTAGTTTTGCGGCGTCGAATACGTCGTTTTGCGGCAATTCGGCTTTGTTTTTGCTCCGACGGCTTGCAAAATAGCCAACAAATTTACCTATCTTTGTAATATTAACCGAAAAAACTGTTGCAATTTTGGCGGTTATGCACTATAATGAAAGCCTATGTAGTACCTACATAAGGAGTAGTATAGCAATGTATAACAACATATTCATCAAAAAATCAATTATTATTCTCGTTGCGCTCTTGCTTTGCCTAAGCGTGATTTTCGTCGCTTGCGACGGAAGCAATGCTTTCAAGCCCCTTGACAACGTAACCGATCCGGGCGGAGAAGCCGTCGGCAACGGTAGTGCGGCAGTAAAATACGGCGACTATCTTTACTACGTAAACGGCAGTCAATCCAGCGTCAGCGCAAATAATGAATACACCAACGAAATTCGTACCGGCGCAATCGTTCGCATCAAACTTTCGGATATCGAAGGTCTTATCAAAATTGCCGAAGACAACAAAGACAAGGATATCACTTCCGCAAACCTCAAAAAGGAAATAGCCAAGGAACTTCGTACAAAGGCGCAAATGGTTGTTCCCAATTTCTACTATTCGGCCAATACCACAACGACTGATATCAACGGTATATACATTTTGGGCGGACGTATCTACATCACAACCCCCAATCCGGAACTTACCGCAGGCGGCAACAGCCAAACCAGCCAATTGCTCGTTCGTAGTTACAAGTTGGACGGCAGCGACATGAAAACGCACTTCACGTTCACTTCCAACAGCGCGCAAATTTTGCTCAGCCAATCCGAAGGCAGCGTGTACGCTACGGCATTTGTAGATAACGCAATTCGCAGTATCAAACTCGGCGACACCGAAAAGGCAGCCGTAGATACCGAAATTTGCAAAACCGCAACTTCCGTCAACTTCGAAAAATCCACCTCCTCGGTTTACTACTTGGATAACAAGAGCAACATTTGTCAATTTGTTGCAGGTTCCGACAAGGCAACAATTCTTCAAAGTAACGTTCAAACCGAAGAGGGCGACGAACACAAAGATCACAACCACGCTCAATATACTTATACTATCAAGTCGGTAAACAACGGCGAAGTGTTCTACACCAAAGCGGACAGCAAAGATTCCGCATTCGATAACAAAATTTTGTACAAAACGAGTGCCAACGGCGAAGTTGCAGTTTCCGACGCATTGCCGGATAGCAGTTATATAGGCTATGGCAGCGGCTTGCTCTACGTCGAAAAGAAAACCGTTGCGGGCGTAACCTTGTACGGACTTACTTTGACAACGGACAACAAAGCAACCGCAAGTGCTGAAAAAGTGGTGCTTTCCGCCGTTCAAAACGACAAATCCATCACTTTGGACAAAATCGTCGGCAACACTTTGTACTACACGGCAGACAGCGTTTACTACTCGGTAGACCTTTCCGCAAGCACCTTCACGCACACTCCTTTGGCGTACTCGTTGGACAGTTCTTCCTCCGTTTGGTACAAACCAGTCATCGTGGATAACTACGTAATCACGTTGTCCTCCGGCGGTATCACCGCAGTCAAATTCAAACCCGAAGAAAAAACCAATTCCGAATCGGTAAGTTTGCTTTTGACGGTTGAGGAAACCACCGAATCCAAATAATTTTTAGCGACGTATTCAGTCCCGAACCAACACGGTTCGGGACTTTTTTTGCATCGCAATGTGTCTTGGAAACATAATTTTTGCCGCATGTTGCCGTTAACTTGCAATCGCTTGCGATATTGCCTTTTTAGATGATGTTATATTGCTCAAAACACGTCTTGGCGGTGAATTGCAACAAAAATATTTAGCCGTCAATGAACAAGTTTGCCGAGGCAAGCGTTCGCCAAAGCATTTGCCGTCAACGGTGGTTTGTTTGCTTACAAATGCATAATTTTTGCGATTTGCCTATTGTGCTGTTTCGGATTTTATGTGTGCCTGATTTGGAACGATTTGCGGTCAATTGCTTGTCAAAATCGTTGCGATTTGAATATAACGCGTTCTTTTGTTGACAAATTTCCGCCCGCGTGGTAGTATACCATTTCACAAAACAGGTAAAAATTGCGCAAAAGACATCGTAAAACGGAGACTACGCTTTGTTTTGGCGGCAGTTGCCGTGTTTTGGAAAAATGGAGGAAAATCATGAAAAAATTAGCTAAAATTTTGGCAGTAGTAGCCGCAGTGGTTTTGTGCTTTGCCGCTTTGTGCGCATGCACCGAAAAACCCGAAGACAAAGTCGTTACAATCGAAAACCTAGAAGTAGGTAGTGACGAAGTTGCTCTCATTTTGCAAGAAAGCGCAACCGAATACACAATCAAAGTTGCAAAACTAGCCGACCTCGGCGAAAACGCAAATGCCGAAGCGCTCATCAACTATTTTGCAAACAAAAACGAAATTCAAATCACTTGGCAGGACAGTGAATACGGCAAGTACATCACTTCTTACAGCAACAAAACTCTTGCCGAAGGCGAATTTGTAAGCGTGTACACGTCTGTTGCAGCCGATAAAGGCGACGCTTCGTACGCCAAAAACGTAAAACTCGGCAATTACACGGTAACCACTTCGGCAGTGGGCGTAACTTCCGCAAAAGTCGAAGGTGGGGCAGTCATCTACTTGCAAATCGAATCCTACACGGCTGCGTAATTGCTCGGAAGTCAATCTTTTGCCTATGCAAAATTTATAAGCCCTTGCGTTTTAGCATAATATAGTTGGTAATATCGTCGGTTTTGTTTGGTACGCTTCACAGGCTTTCAGGCAAAACTTCCGATATTGTTGATTACCGCTACCACCACACAGTTTAACCACACCAAATGAAAAGCAAAGCTAAACATTCCACGGCACTTATTTGTATATCTGCAATGTACGCCGGACTTCTTGTCGGCGGAAAGGCAGCGTTGTCGGCAATTCCCAATGTGGAGATTGTCACGCTACTAATTGCGCTGTGCGCTTATTGCTGGGGGCTTGGCGTTGCTTTGCCGGCAGTGGGAGCATTTATCGTCGTGGAAACGATGTTCTACGGCTTCAACACTTGGGTGATCGGTTACATTATTCATTGGAACGCCGTGGCAATTGCCTTTTGGCTTGTTTCCCTCGTCAAAACCAAAAACAACGTTGTAAAGGCAGTTTTCGCAACAGTGCTTGCAGTGGTTGTGACGGCTTTGTTCGGAGTGGTGACTTCGCTTGTTGATACGCTCATCGGTTTTGTGCCGAAAAAAGGCTTTTTTGTGGTGTGGGATAATTTTTTTGTGCGGTTCGGCGCGATTTATGCAAGAGGGGTTGCGTTTTACGTAACGCAAATAGTTTGTAACGTCGCACTGTTTTCCGCAGCGTTCGTTCCGCTTAACAAGGTCAATCAAAAAGCCAAAGTTCGTCTTTTGGCTGAAGACGCGCCTATGGAAAACGCGCAAAGTCCTACCGA
>CAKRAM010000062.1 GCA_934294965.1 uncultured Clostridia bacterium | reverse complement strand
CCTTTATGCTGGGCAACGCTTTGGGGTACGGCGAAGCCTGCACTATGGCGTACTTGGTGCTGTCCGTTTCCCAACTGGTATTTGCGGCGTTTATGCGCTCGTCCAAGGGGTTGTTCGGCAAAGGTTTTACGCTGTTTTTGGCGATAAGCCTTGTTGCCTCGCTCGGGTTGGTTGTCGCAGTTGCGTTTATTCCGCCGCTTGCCACGCTGTTTGAAGTGGAATTGCTGCCGACAAAATACTACATTTACGCACTATTGCTGTCGCTATTGCCGACTTTGGTTGCCGAGATTACGCGCATTTGCACAAAACTTAAAAATAGAGCAAAACCACACCTCATTTGAACTATATACGCACCGACAAATCCATATCGGCACAAAGCAAATATAAAAGTAATCGAAACTTGATGCATTGTTTTTGGGTGAAGCCCAAAATAAGAATCTATAATCACGACGGATTTGCAAACAAAACAGAAAAAAATGGTTTTTGCAACAAACGAACGATTTGCCGCTTGCCGTTCTCAACTTCTAAACGCGCAGAATAACATCATAATTTTGCATATATGAATATTGAATATCAAGGTTTTTACACGCAAAAACGGGACTGCGCAAAAGGCAGTCCCGTTGATTGTTTAGTGTAATTTTGTTTTTTACTGCGTGCCGTTGTTTAATGCAGTTGACAAAACACAACCGACGCTTAAATTTTGGATTGAAAATCCAAACAATTGCCGCTATAAGCGGTTAAAAATACCAACCGCGGCAACTAGTTTTGAGTTTGCTCCTCGGCAGCCGTTTGCTGATTGGCTTGAGCCTCCTGCTTGGCAAGTTTGTCGTATTGAGCCTGCTTGTAGGCAAACTGGCGATTGTAGTCCCTGATTGCAAATGGCAGGTACACCAGCACCGACATCACTTCGGCAATGGGATAGCAAAACCAAATTCCTTCCTGCTGCCACAGGTAGTTGAACAACACGGCAACGGGAATGAGGAACAGCAACTGACGGGACAAACTCATAAGCAAACTGGACACCGGGCAGTTGATGGATTGAAGCATGTTGATGATAACGATGCTGAACGCCGCAGGGACAAATGCAATGCTTATCGCACGGAAAGCGTAGGCGCCTTCCTTTACGAATTGAGCGTTGATTGCGTCCAATTGTTCCTGCGTGCCACCCTCCGGAATTGCCTTGCTTTTGAATATGGACATAAGCGCTTCCGGACAAAGTTGGAACAAAAGCGTTCCCACCGCCATTACACAAATGGTTGTGATTAGGGCAAGTTTGAATGTTTTTTTGAAACGCGCGCGGTCGTTTGCGCCGTAGTTGTAACTTAGTATCGGCATTGTTCCCTGCATAAGTCCGAACACCGGCATAAACACGAAGGATTGCACTTTGAAGTACGCCGAAAGCACTGCAATGCCGTTGGTGTAATCAGAGAGCATAACGTTCAAAATGATTGTTACAACCGACCCCATGGCGTTCATAACGAATGCCGGCAAGCCGATTTTAGCTATTTTGGAAAAATACTCTTTGTGAGGCTTGTAGTTTTTTAAGTTGATGGAAACGTCCTGCTTTTTGAAAACAAACATGCACAAAACGAATCCGCACGCCAGCCACTGACCGATAACCGTTGCCAAAATCGCGCCGAAAACGCCCCACTTGAATACCAAAATGAACAACGCGTCCAACGCTATGTTGGAAATTGCGCCGATAAGTTGGCTGATCATCGGCACTTTCATGTTGCCGGTTGCCTGCAAAATGCGCGAGCAGGTGATTTCCACCAGCGAACCGAGGCTGCCTGCCATGTAGATGGTAAGATACAGTGCGCCCTGATTGACCACGTAGTCTACGTCGGTTACGTTGTTTTCGTTTACGAACGCCGCAATGAACGGCTTGGAAATTGTAAACGCCAATATGCACAGCACAACCCACGCGCCGAGAGCAATTATTATTGCCGTTTTTGCCGCCTGATTGGCTTTCTCCTGCTTGCCCTCGCCAAGTTTACGCGCTATGTAGGCATTTGCGCCGACGCCTATGCCTATTGCTATGGCTATTACAAACATCGTCATCGGCATTGCAATGCTTACCGCCGTGAACGAATCCTGCCCCAAGTTTGTGCCAACGTAGTTATCGGCAAAAACAGATCCGCTCATGTTGGTTACGAAAAGGCTGTCCACTATGTTGTACAGCGATTGCACCAACATGGAAAATATTGCCGGCAAACTCATTTCCAAAAGCAGTTTGCCGATAGATTTTGTACGCATTTTATCCGACTGTAAAGCCGAATCTTGCATTATTTCTTCCTGTTCCATAATTATCCCTGACTAAATTCTCTTATAAACGCAAAAGTTGATTGTGTAGCCGTTGTCTTGAACGTCCTCGCCACGCTCCGTCAAAGTCCACTCGGGATCGGCGTCCAAATTTGGGAAGAACGTGTCGGCATCCGCAGTTGCCTTTACTTTGGTTACGTAGGCAACCGAGCAATACGGCAACATAAGCCGATAGACCGACGCTCCGCCGATGACAAACACTTGCTCATCGGAAAAATCCGCCAAAACCGATTGCAACTCCTGCAAACTTTTTACGCAAATCGCGCCGTCATGCGCCTCTCCGCTACCGTCCAACACCACGTTGGTGCGATTGGGAAGCGCTCCGTGCGGAAAACTTTTGAACGTGTTTGCTCCGACGACGACAACCTTGCCGGTTGTTGTTTGACGGAAAAACGCCATATCCTTTTTGAGCGAAAACAGCAAACCGTTATTTTTGCCTATGCCCCAATTTTCGTCCACTGCAACGATTAAATTCATAAACACCTCTTTTGCCAAACTTATGCACTTTGCCGAATGTGGCAATTTGTGGGCAATAACCGCCTTTTGTCGTTTGTTGTGCAAAAACTAGATTGCAACCTCAAAACGCTCGGAAAACGGCTCGTATTCGTACCCGTCCAAACGGAAGTCGTCCACGGTAAACTTGTAAAAATCCGTAACTTCCGGGTTTATCCAAAACTTGGGTGCAGGGTATTGCGTGCCGGAAAGCATACGCAAAACCTGCGGTTCGTGTCTGTCGTAAATATGCGCGTCGGCAATGACGTGAACCAATTCGCCAACTTTCAATCCGCTGACCTGCGCCAACATATGAACAAGCACCGCATATTGCACCACGTTCCAATTGTTGGCAACTGCCATATCGTTGGAGCGTTGGTTCAAAATTGCGTTCAGTTTGCCCTCGGCGACGTTGAACGTTACGCTGTACGCGCAGGGGTACAAATTCATTTCGTGCAAGTCCTGATGAACGTAAATGTTGGTTATTATGCGACGGCTGTACGGGTTGTGCTTAAGGTCGTACAACACGCGGTCGACTTGGTCGAACAAACCTTCCTTGTAGACGTGTTTTACGCCCAGTTGATAGCCGTAGGCTTTGCCGATACTGCCCGTTTCGTCCGCCCAACTGTCCCAAATGTGACTGTTCAGGTCGTGAACGTTGTTGGATTTTTTTTGCCAAATCCACAACAACTCGTCCACGGCGGACTTAAATGCCGTGCGACGAAGCGTTATTACAGGGAACTCCTCCGCCAAGTTGTAGCGATTGACAACGCAAAACAACTTTTTGGTGTGCGCGGGAGTGCCGTCCGCCCAATGAGGACGCACTTCGGCAAGCTCGTCGCTGAAACCATGGTTTATTATGTCGGTCATGTTTTGAACGAATATTTTGTCGGCTTTGCTCATTTTTTTCTCCGTCTGAATTGCGATTGAAAACGCAATCCGTTTTGTTAGATTTGAACGACCTAAAAAGCAAGTTACACAAAATTGCAACCGAAAGTAATTTTCGGTTTAGCAAAGCGGCAATCGCCTGCAAAACGACTTGTACCGCAACAAATCGTAAAAGTTCGCGCCAAAGCGTTTGGCCGAAAATCGTGTTTGCGTTTAGTCAAATTTTGAGTAAAAACTAATTTTACTTGCAACGATTATAGTATCAAAATTCCGTATAATAGTCAAACGAAAAGCCACAAGCCTTGTAAAATAGACTTGTGGCTTTTGCAATGCTACAAAAGATTTTGTTATGTGTTATGCAACTACAAACTTTCCTCGGCGGAAACTTCGGCTTCCGAAGCGGGAGTGACGATACCTTCCTCGGTGCCGCCGCGTTTGGCAATTTCCGCAAGCATCATGTCGTAGTACTTTTCGTCGATGAAGAACTTTTTGTTTTGAACGAACAACGACATTAGCAAGCACACCACGGGAACAAGCGTTACGGCGGCGCGCACCCAAAGGCGCATTCCGATTGTGCGAGTTTCCTTGAAGTTTTGGTTTGCAGCGTTAAACGCTTTTATCGTTTTGCCGCCGGCAGTTACCATTTCGCCCGAACTGATTGTAAGCGTGCAACTGTTTGCGCTGTTATCGGCAGTTTTGAACGCTTGGATTTCGGCAATTTTTGCCTCGTCCAATTCCGACACTTTGTAGGCAAATACGATTTCCGATTCTTCCGGGGTGAAAATCAAAAATCCGCTCCTAATTACTTTTTTGCCCACTATGTAGGTATCTCCCAATGAGGAAAGATAGTTTACGTCTATTTGTTTGCCGTGAAGTCCGTTCATTGCGTCTATTTCGGCATTGATTGCTTCGATTTGCTTTTGATAGTCTGCCGAATCCTTGGACGGAAGAACTTTGTACTTGTCGTAGACGGCTTTTAGTCCGGTTAGGTACTCGGCTTGTTGAACGCCCGTTTCCATGCGATCGAAGTGTCCTTTTTGCACTTCCATGGTGGATATGTTTTGCGAAAGTCCGTACACCAACGAAACGGTTAGCACCAACGTAACAATGCCGTACTTCAACGCGTCGGCAAACTTGACCATAAACGGACGAAGGGTGGAAACGACTGCTTCGTTGCGTTCGCCGTGCTTATACTCGTTGTATTCCACGCAGTTTGTCATGTTGATTATGCAACCCATGTAGTACCAAGCCTGACCTACGAACACAAAGACACCGAAAATGCTCAACGTTACCAAGTTGAAGGGCAAAACGGAAGTCCAGCCTAAAAGCGCAACACCGACGTAGCCGACGCACGCCAATATAACCGAAAGCGTTTGCAGTTTTTTGCGTCCCAATTTTTGAGAAAGTTTGGGATAGAATACTTGCGCTCCGATG
The DNA here is from genome assembly GCA_934294965.1 of uncultured Clostridia bacterium. Lineage (GTDB taxonomy): Bacteria > Bacillota > Clostridia > Christensenellales > CAG-314 > Fimimonas. Next base: position 23,621 of record CAKRAM010000062.1, on the reverse strand, counting down.
TTGAAAACGCCGAATATGGCAATGAACACGATTGCCAAACCGTCGTAGCCGATTTCCAAATAGTAAAGGTTGTAAGCCAAGCCGACAAGCATGCTGCTGCCTACGTTGTAGAATAGCATGGAAAGCGTCATCCACAACACTTGGTCGTTGCGCTTGATGGTGTTCCACATTTGTTTTAGCGAAACTTTTTCGTTGACTTCCATTGCGGCGCGCGGACGTTCCTTGATGAACAGCACCATTATCACCTGCATTGCTACGAATATTGCGGCAATTGCGATGGAAATCCAACTGAAGGCTTGAAGAACGTTGCCCGGATACAAAAACGAAATGCCGCCCTGCGCGATAAACGCACCGATACCTGCAAATACAACCGTGAGCATGGTTGCGGAATTGCGCTGTTCCTTTTTGCTGGAAAGGCTGGCAAGCATGCTCCAATAGCCGATGTCGTTCATCGTGAATGCCGATTCCCAAATTAGGTACATAACTGCCATGTAAATGACAAACGACCAACCGGAAAGGCTTTGCACGTTGAACATCGCAACTATCGTTACGCCGGTAAGCACCGCGCCGATCAATATCCACGGGCGGAACTTGCCCATTTTCATATGAGTGCCTTCGATAATCGCGCCCATCATCGGATCGTTTACCGCGTCCCAAATGCGCCCGGCTATACCTATCAGCAAACTGATGGTAGTAAACTGCGCAATGGACAGCGTCATGCCGAACTGAATGTAGGTGAGCAAAAACGAAGAAATGAGCTGGTAGGACATATCTCGACCTATGCCGGATACACTGAACAGCCACTTGTTTTTGTTAAACAGGCGATCCTCTACGGACAAAGGAGCCTTTGCAACTTTTTCTGCCATGGTAGGATTTTCTCCCGAATATATTTTGTTCGGCTTGCGCCGCGAACAACGGTTATATACTTTCAATTGATTGAATTTGTACACTGTTTTGCAAAAATCGTTTCATTTTTGTTTTTAACAAGCAAAATTTCGAAATTTTGAAAACAAACTGCGCCTGCGACTGCGAAACGGGTGTTTGCGCCGTAAAAATGCATGTGTACTATGTACGTATGAAGCATATAGCAGTATATCACAAAAAATATACGATATGTCAAATAATGAAAAAATACATGCAACAATTATACTTATAAATTATAAGCCCGACCGAGCCATAAGGCTTGGTCGGGCTTGCGATATTGCAAAACTCCGTCGTATGTAAAATTTTAGGGGAGGTACTGCGACAAAACCACAAGGCAAACAGTCTAATCGTCGCTCAAATATACCGAAGATGACCAAGCGTCCAAGCGTAAAGCCGATTGCCGTTTGCCGCTAGTTATGAAAGAGTTTTGCGGGAAGTTATCAAATTGTTTGTATTGGTTAGGCTCTTTTCTTGAAGCATTTCAAAACCGAATTGGTGTTGACGTCGATTTTGAGTGCGTACTCATAGCCTCCTGCCATAAATTCCACTTCCACCACTGTTTTTTTGCCGTGATCGTCGTCAAATTCCACTTCAAATTCGGTGATGTCCGCTTCGTTTATGCCAAGATACTTGGCAACCAAAGTTTTGTAGAAAGCATCGTCCTGTCTGCCACTCTGAGAAGTTTTGACGATTTTGGTTTTTTGTTTGTAAATCGTGCCGTATTCGCCGATTTCGAACTCGTATTCCGCACCGCTGAAAACAAACTCTATTTCGTAAACGATTTCGCCGTCTTCGCGATCGGTTTCGGTTTTAAGTTTTTCCACTTGGGAAGAATCAGTTACGCCTGCGCGGTCGTAGGCAAGTTGCAATGCTTGTTCGGGTGTGATTTTTTCCGTTCCGACGGGCGTGCGGTGTTTCTTTTCAACTTCTTGTTTGACGATAGTTCCGAAAACCGCTTCGATTTCAAATTCGTACTCGATGCCGTCGTAGACAAATTCCACTTCGTACACCATGCTGCCGTCCTCAAAATCCATTTTGGTTTTAAGTTTGCTTACAGTTTGAGCGTTTACGCCCTCGCCGACTGCTTCAAAAGCAATTTGTTCGGCGGCGTTTTGACCGATGTATGATTTGTCGCTTGCTTCGCCGGTGCCGACTTTTTCCGTTACCAAACCTTGCAAAATGAGAGTCAAATCGTTGATTTTAAGTGCGGCAAGCGTTTCCGCGGTGTGCGTTTTGCTTGTGTCTGCCGCAAGTATTTTTGTTATAAGTTCGGCTTTGCCGAGCGAAATGCCGTAGTCGGAGGCGATTTTTTTGGCGTCGGAATTGCCCGTGAGCCAAGTTGAAACGACGTTTGCGTCGATTGCGTTGCCTTTTAGCGTTACCGTGATTTGTTCGGTTACGGTTTTGATAAGTTCGTCCTTTATTGCTTCCTTTGCGTCCACGCCCACGAGAACGGAGTTAGCCCATTCCGTAAGATAGCCTTTGGAGTACATAGAGCCGACAATTGCGTTTACCGCAACTTGCACCGTGCAGCCTTTGAGGTCCATACCGTCCAAAATAAGTTCGGCGTCGGCGTTGTTTGCAACAACCTTTACCACTTTCTGATTGCCGTTAAGCACAATTTCGATGCTGGGGTTCACGTCCAGCGAAACGGTAGCCGCTGCCGCCGTTTCCGTACCGACGGTTACTCCGCCCCAAACGCCAACCACCAGCAAGGCAAATGCCAAGCATATGGTTGCAAACTTCCACCCAAAGGAGGTTTTGCGCGTATTTTGCGGACGAGTTACCGCCACGTTTGCACAATCCGTTTCAATGGCGTTCCATTGATTGGGAGTAGCTGCATTGAAGCCTTTTTCTACTTTGTTTTCCACTTGTTTGTTTTTCATATTCGTCACTCCTTTGCTAGCGCCTTTTTAAGTTTGTCCAAAGCACGGTTGTACCTGGACAAGACCGTGGACAGAGACAGATCGGTCATTTTGGCAATTTCGCGATGTTTTAAGCCGCCTACGGCGTGCAACACAACCGCCTGTCGTTCCTCGTCGGAAAGAATTTTTAGGCAAGCCGAAACCACCAGCCTGTCCTCTGCATCCATATCCGAACGGGAAGCAAACATGTTTTGCCAATCTTCTTCCGACAAGTCCACAACCTTTTTTGCCGCGTTGAACTTGGTATAGCAAAGATTTTTTGCTATAGTAAGTATCCACGCCATCGGTTTGCCGTTTGCTTTGTACGTTGCAGACGACTGATACACCTTTACGACGCAATCGTGCGTGACGTCTTCGGCATCGAATGCGTTTTTGGTTAGCGACAATGCGTAGGAATATACGGGAGTTTTGATAGAGTCGTACAACTGTTCCAACGCGTCCGCTTGTCCTTCGGCTACGTCGGCGATAAGTTTTTCCAACCGACGAGGCTTTATTTTGTTGTAGTACTTGTTTTGTTCCATTTTGTCCTTTGTCTTTGTTTTGCGCTGCTTTCACTAATACAACAAACTAACCGAGCGTTTTATCGCAACGAATCGAAAAATTTTTATGTTTTTTTTACAACGAGCAAAATTGCAAAAAACGGACGCTAAAATGCGCCCGTTATAACGTAGGTTTTCGACGGCTACTCTTCTTCTGCGGCGTTCAAGTTTTCGTAGTAGGTTTCCAAAACGGTGGCAATGCGATCCAACACCGCCTCTTTGCCGCGTTTTTCCGTGGAGGAAACGGCAATAAGGTTACCTTCGGCAACTTTTAGGTACGACGCAATTGCTCGCAACCGATTTTTCACCTGACTTTTGCCGATTTTATCCGCCTTGGTGGCAACGATTGTGTACGGAACGTTGTTTTTGAACAAGTAGTTGTACATCACTGCGTCGTCGGCTGTGGGATCGTGCCGAATGTCCACCAAAAAGAAAACGTGTTTAAGTTGTTTTTCCTTTGCCAAATACTTTTCCAACAAGTCCGCCCATTTAAGTTTTTCGGCGTCGGAAACTTTGGCAAAGCCGTAGCCGGGAAGGTCGGCAAGAATAAATTCCCTGTCGGAATTTTGGTTAGCCAAAAAATAGTTTATCAGGCGCGTTCTGCCCGGAAGTTTGGACGTGCGTGCAAGTTTTCCGTCGCCGGTTACATAGTTGATGAAACTGCTTTTGCCCACGTTGGATTTGCCTGCAACGGCAATTTGCGGAAGGTCGGACACAATACACTGCCCGAAGGTCGCCGCGCCCTTTATATACGATGCGTTTTTAATTATCATTTTACCAATGCGTGTTCAAACACTGTTTTTATGTCGTCGGCAAGCACAAATTGAATTTTTTGACGAACTTCTTGCGGAATTTCGTCCAAGTCGTTTTGGTTGCCTTTGGGGATGATGACTTTTTTGATTCCTATACGATATGCGGCTAACGCTTTTTCACGCAGTCCGCCGATGGGCAGCACTTTGCCGCGCAGGGTGATTTCTCCCGTCATTGCCACGTCGCCGCTTACGGGAATGCCGCTGAACACCGACATCACCACCGTTGCCATGGTTACGCCTGCCGAAGGTCCGTCCTTTGGGACAGCGCCTTCCGGAACGTGAATGTGAATGTCGGTTTTGTCGAAACGAGATTTGTCGACGCCGTACTCGTCCGCCAAACTTTTTACCAGCGAGATTGCCGTAATTGCCGATTCCTTCATCACGTCGCCAAGTTTACCGGTAAGTTTAACCTCACCTTTGCCATCCAAAAGCACTGCGTCCACATTGAGCGTTACGCCGCCGACGCGCGTCCAAGCAAGACCTTTTGCCGAGCCGACTGTATCTTGGTTTTTGCTCTGTTCGTTTTTGAATTTTTCCGTTCCCAAAAATTCGTGAAGGTTTTCCGCCGTCACTTCGACTTTTGCCGAGGGATCATCTACCATTTTTATTGCCACTTTGCGGCAAATTGCGGCAATTTCCCTCTCCAAACTACGCACGCCGGACTCGCTTGTGTAGCACTCCACGATTTTTTGATAGGCTTCGTCGGTTATCGTCACCGCGTCCTGCGGAATGCCGTGCAAAACCAAATTCTTTTTGAGCAAAAACTTGCGAGCGATTTGCACTTTTTCCTGCTCGGTGTATCCGGAGAGTTCAATTATTTCCATACGATCCAGTAGCGGCGCGGGAATATCGTCCGTGGCGTTTGCCGTGCAAACGAACAACACCTTGGATAGGTCGTACGGTACTTCCAAAAAGTGGTCGGTAAAACTGAAATTCTGCTCGGGATCAAGCACTTCCAGCATTGCCGAAGCGGGATCTCCGCGGTTGTCCTTGCCCATTTTGTCGATTTCGTCCAACAGCAAAACGGGGTTTACGCAACCGGCTTGCTTCATCATGTAGATGATTTTGCCGGGGATTGCTCCAACGTAAGTGCGACGATGACCGCGAATTTCCGCCTCGTCACGCACGCCGCCCAAGGACATACGCAAGTATTTGCGTCCCAAAGCGCGGGCAATGCTGCGCACAATGCTGGTTTTGCCTACTCCCGGAGGACCTACGAAGCACAAAATGGGACCGTTAAGTTTGCCCGTAAGTTGCATAACGGCAAGATACTCTATTATACGGTCCTTTATTTTTTCCAGCCCGTAGTGGTCTTCGTCCAAGATGGCTCTTGCGGCGGTCAAATCCTTGTTGTCCTGCGTTTCCTTTACCCAAGGAACGTCCACAAGCCAATCCAAATAGTTGCGAATAACCGAAGCGTCGGGTGTAGTGGGCGCCATTTTTGCCAGCCGAGCCACTTCCTTTTTGGCTTTTTCGACAACTTCCGCAGGCATTCCGCAGGATTTTATTTTGTTGTAGTACTCTTCCTTTTCGTTTACGTCGTCCCCAAGTTCCGCCGAGATTGCCTTTATTTGCTCGCGAAGGTAGTACTCCTTTTGACCGTCCTGCACTTGCTGCTGCACGCGTTCGGCAATGCGCTTTTCCGCATCGATAAACGCCGTTTCGCCGTCCAAATAGGCGCAAATGCGCACCAAACGCGCGTCGACGTCGGTTTCTTCCAAAATTTCCTGCCTGCGTTGGGTTCGGGTTACCAAATCGTTTGTGGCGACGTTTGTAACCAAATGGTAGTCTGATTTGTAGGACTCCAACAAACTTTTAAGCCTTTTTGTCATGCGGGCGTTGGTTTGTTCGCCGAAAGTGTCCAATCGGGACATAAGATTTTGGAACAACGCGTCGGTAGTTTTGTCGTTTTTGCAGGTAAAAACAAGCGGTTCGGCATCGCAGGTTATAACCTGTTCGGTTTGGTTGTACCGAACGATTTTTGCCTCTTGCAATGTATGCACAGTAACCGACATCGCTTCGCTCGTGGCGGAATCCACCGAAGTGATTTCCCCCACCACTCCTACCAGATGCAGTCCGTTTTGCGTAATTTCTTCCGTCGACGGATCGGTTTGACCGACCATAAATAACTTCCCGCCGTTTTCCAAAGCCAATTTTATTGCGTTTTTGGAAAACTCGCGCGAAACCTCCAACCTTGCTTTGGTGTTGGGCAAAAATATGTTGTCTTTCATTGCCACGAGGGGCAAATTGCTGTAAATACTCACGAATTTCACCTCTGCCGAAGCCAAACGGCACCACGCGATAACCCGACGCAGCCGAACGCTCCGTGATTAGTTTGTTAAAAACGGCAAATTCCATTCGACAAAACAGCCACAGAAACGATTTGCCGTCGCTTTGCCGATATTATACCCTAAAATATCTACAATTGCAACAAAATTCGACTTCTCCGACCAAACGTGCAACAGCGCCGGTGAAACCGGTTTTGTCGGTTCGTGCGCAAAGTGGGCAGACGGCTTATAACAATATGCATCGCAAAGCCAATTACTATCAACAAGGAACAAACGTTGAATACGAACATGCTAAACCGCCTTTGGCGGTCATGTTGAGCGGAACGAAGTGCAGTCGAAACATCCCCGGGAACGGACACATTGTAACATCGTTGTATGTTGCGGTATACAGTCTACTTTCCAGAAGGTACCTTTCCAGGGGATCCTTCGACGTTGCTCAGGATGACATGCTGGGAAGCAGGGGGTGGCTGTATATAGTCGTCAAGGACATCAATGCCAACGACACTGCAATATCAGCAACATAATGTTTGTTCCAATTTGGCATACGAACATGCGAAACCGGCTTGCCGGTCAGGATGACATGTTGGAAGCAGGGGGTGGCTGTATATAGTCGTCAAGAACATCAATGCAAACGACACGGCAATATCAGCAACATAATGTTTTTTCCAATTTGGCATACGCACATGCGAAACCGGCTATGCCGGCGCACTCGGCGGCGAACATGTGGAATCCGCCCTAGGCGGTCAGAACGAACAAAAGTCAACGCTTCAAATTATGATTTTCGCCTAACAACAAAAAACACACGACTACAAAATGCAGTCGGGGGGTTTTGTTTGGTAATATCAAATTGGTTGTGCTTGGAACAATCAAATTGTTCTACTTTTGGGTGATTTCGTAGCCGGTGGCAGTATCCTTGACGGCGTAGCCTTTTTCGGCTATTTCGTTACGGAGGCGGTCGCTTTCCGCCCAATTTTTGGCTTTACGCGCGACAAGGCGTTGTTCGGCAAGTTGCTTAACTTCTTCCGAGACGACGATTTGTTCCTTGACGGGTTGAATTTTGTCCAAATCCAAGCCGAAAACGCGGTCGAATTTTAGCGCAAGGTTGTACACGTCTACCGATTTTGGCAGTTTTAGCATCGTCCACAAAACGCCGATTGCCAAAGGCAAATTGAGGTCGTCGGCAATGGCTTCCTCGAATTTTGCGGTGTATTCGTCCAAGACGGCTTGCTCGGTTTTGGCAGGACTGTTTTTGTGAGCCAAAAGTTGAGCGCACAACTTGTTATACGCCGTTTTTGCCGACTCCATGCCTTCCCAAGTGAAGTTGATTTTTTGACGGTACTGCACGTTGAGGCAAAAATATCTGAAAACGACGGGACTATATCCGCGTTTTTCGATATCGGAAATCATATAAGTGTTTCCCAGCGACTTGCTCATTTTACCGCCGTCGATAAGCATAAATTCGCTATGCATCCAGTAGTTGACGGCTTTGTGTCCCAGCCAGCATTCGGCTTGAGCAATTTCGTTTTCGTGGTGGATGGGGATATGATCCACACCGCCCGTGTGAATATCGAAGTGTTCGCCGAGGTACTTTTTGGACATGGCGGTACACTCTATGTGCCAGCCCGGGAAGCCCTGTCCCCAAGGGGACGCCCATTGTTGAAGATGGCGCGGATCGGCTTTTTTCCACAAGGCAAAATCGATGGGATGGCGTTTGAACGCATTCACTTCCACACGCGCGCCGTGACGTGGATCTTCCAAATTGATGCCGGAAAGTATGCCGTACTCCGGGCATTTTTCCACGGAAATATAAATGCCGTCCTCCGTTTCGTAGGCGTAGCCTTTGTCCAAAAGCGCTTTGACTATTTCTATCATTTCCGGGATGTTATCCGTAGCCTTGGGGCATACGGTTGGTTTTTCGATGTTAAGTGCGGCAATATCCTTCATAAATTGCGCCGTGTAGAACGAGGCAATTTCCAGCGGAGTTTTGCCCGTTTCGTCGGCGGACTTTTGCATTTTGGACTCGCCGTCGTCGGCATCGGAAACCAAATGCCCTACGTCGGTGATGTTCATGACCGACTTGACTTTATATCCGGCGTACTCCAACACGCGGCGAAGTTCGTCCATAAACACGTAGGCGCGCAAATTGCCGATGTGAGCGTACTTGTATACGGTGGGACCGCAACTGTACATTCCCACGTAACCCGGCTTTATAGGCACAAACACTTCCTTTTTGCGAGTTAGTGTGTTATAAAACTTCAATTCCATAATTTTCTCCTTTTGCCGTGGCAAGCTGCTGCGACAAAGTGGTTTTTACGCCACGACCGTCACGACTTGCACCGCTCGGCATTGGTTGACTGAACTATTTTTGCCGACAGCGAGGCAAAAAAACACTGCTGCCAAATTTTTACCGATATATTTTACCACAGCCGGCGCTATTTTGCAAATAAATATATCAAATCGAAAACATATTTGCAAACATTTTGAACTGTTGCTTGCATTTTATTGCAAAACGAAAAATTGTGTGATAAAATATGCTGTGACAAAAACGATTGCGAGGTAAACTGCAATGATTGACGTAAACCTTATCAGACAAGATCCCGAAGCCGTTAGACAAAGATATCTTAAACGCGGCAAGGACATACATTTTGAAGAATTTTTGGCTCTGGACGAGCGTCGCAAGCAAATAATCGCCTCGGTTGAAGCGATGAAGGCGCAAAAGAACAAAGTTTCGGCGCAAATACCTGCCATGAAAAAAGCAGGTCAGGACGTTGCTCCGATTTTTGCCGAAATGAAAGAACTCGGCGAAAAAATTGCAGCCGAAGACGCCGAACTGAACGAAGTCAACGCAAAAATCAAGGACTTTTTGCTTAGACTGCCCAACCTTCCGGACGACGACCTTCTTGCAGGCGGCAAGGAAAACAACAAACCCATCTACACGTTCGGCGTGAAGCCCGTGTTTGACTTTACCCCCAAAGACCACGTGGAACTTGCCAAAAATTTGGGACTTATCGACTACGAACGCGGCGCAAAACTTGCAGGCAACGGCAGTTGGATTTACACCGGACTGGGCGCCAGACTGGAATGGGCATTGCTCAACTACTTTATCGACAGCCATATAAGTAAGGGCTACACCTTTATGTTGCCGCCCTACATGCTCAGCTACGAATGCGGTTTGACTGCGGGACAATTTCCCAAGTTTGAGGACGACGTTTACCAAATTGCCAACGGCGAAGGCAGAAAGTTTATGCTCCCCACCGCAGAAACGGCTCTTGTCAACCTCTACCGCGACGAAATTTTGTCCGAAAGCGATTTGCCCAAAAAGTTTTTCGGTTACTCGGCTTGCTTCCGCAGAGAAGCCGGCAGTTATCGCGCCGAAGAACGCGGAATGATTCGCGGTCACCAATTTAACAAAGTGGAATTGTTCCAATACACCACTCCGGAAAAATCCGACGAGGCGTTTGCCGAAATGGTGGATATGGCTTGCAAACTTGTGGAAGGCTTGGGACTGCACTATCAACTCTCCAAATTGGCTGCAGGGGACTGCTCGGACAGCATGGCTCGCACCTACGACATAGAAATTTACATCCCCTCCATGAACATCTACAAGGAAGTTTCGTCGGCATCCAACGCGCGCGACTATCAGGCTCGCCGCGGCAACATGCGCTACAGACGCGACTGCGACAACAAGTTGGAATTTATGCACACGCTCAACGCCAGCGGTTTGGCAACCAGCCGTGTGTTCCCCGCTATTTTGGAACAAAACCAAAATGCCGACGGTTCGGTGACCATTCCCGAAGTGCTTCGCAAATATATGGGCGGAATGGAAAAACTCGTTCCGATAAAGTAACGCAAAACTATTGAAACATAAGCGACTGCCTTAAACCGGGGCGTCGCTTTTTTGTTTGACGGCAAGACAAATTTGCCATGCATATTGCTTGTCGGTTGTTGGCGTTTTACGTCAAAACCGCGTTTTGGTTTTGCTTGGCTGCCAATTTCGTTCGCATTGCGACTTTCTAGCCACGACAAACGACCGAAAGCCGACTTTCGGGCAACAAACAACCGCATTACACTTTTATATTACACTTTATTTTTGCCGTAAAATACTCATCCATTTGACATTCGGCGTCAAATGTAGTAAAGTAGGTCGGTATTTGATTTTTCGGATTTGCCCGACGCTGCATTGCGGCAATCCGCAAAACAAAAATTTTGCAAGGAGATACGTAGTTATGGATTACGTCGGAACTATTTCTCGCGGAGTGCGCGCGCCTATCATCAAAAAGGGTGACGATTTGGTAAACATTGCCGCAGACTGCCTTTTGGGCTACTGCAAACAGCAAAACGTTACGCTTGCCGAAAAGGACGTTTTTGCCGTCACCGAAGCCGTTTTGGCACGCTCGCAGGGTAACTACGCCACCGTTGAACAAATTGCGGAGGACGTGAAAAACAAATTCGGAGAAGGCGCAACCGTGGGACTTGTGATGCCGATACTTTCCCGCAATCGCTTTTCGTTGATTTTGAAGGGAATTTCCCTAGGCGTAAAGCGCCTCGTCGTGCAACTAACCTACCCGTCCGACGAAGTGGGCAACAGTTTCGTTTCGCCGGAAAAACTTATTGCAAGCGGCGTAAATCCGTACACCGACGTGTTTACCGCACAAGAATTTTACCAAAAATTCGGCGATGTTACGCACGTGTTTACCGGGGTGGACTACATCGACTACTACACCAAACTTACCGGTTGCGAAGTTATCCTTGCAAACAACCCCTGCGAAATTTTGAAGCATACTAACCTTGTTATCAATGCCGATATTCACAGTCGCAAGCGCACCAAGGCTTTGCTTTTGGCAAACGGCGCAAAAAAGGTTGTAAGTTTGGACGAAATTTTGACAAGTTCCGTAAACGGCTCGGGTTTCAACGCCAAGTACGGCGTTTTGGGAAGTAACCTGGCTACCGAAAACTGCGTTAAACTTTTTCCGCAAGACGCGGACAAGTTCGTGAGACAACTTCAAGCGGAAATTTTGCGCAGAACCGGCACTGAAATAGAAGTTATGGTTTACGGCGACGGCGCATTCAAAGATCCCGTCGGCGGAATTTGGGAACTTGCCGATCCCGTGTGTTGCCCCGCTTGCACCGACGGTCTTTTGGGCAAACCCAACGAAATTAAACTTAAGTACGTTGCCGACAACGAACTTTCCGACCTCTACGGAGAACAAGCCGTTGAAGCAATGAAAAAGATTATTGCGGAAAAATCCTCCGACCTTGTTGGTGATATTCACTCCCAAGGCACAACGCCGAGACAACTTACCGACCTGCTTGCAAGTTTGTGCGACCTGACCAGTGGCAGCGGCGACAAGGGAACGCCCTTTATACTTATTCAAAACTACTTCAAAAACTACGCAATGTAGCAATAAAGCAGGCTTTGCCATATACTAAACAAACGATACGGGAGGCGAAATATGTCGGACAAAACGTTTGCAATCGACCTTTTTGACGACGCAAAAATGAAAAAAGTCCTGCCAAAGGACGTATACAACAAAATTAAACAACATTTGCCGCTTTCCACAACCGAAACCGACGTTTTTGCAAAAAAACTTATCAAGTGGGCGTTCGGCAGAGGCGCAACTCAATACGCGTTATGGTTTCAACCGCTGAACGGAATTGCCGCCGAAAAGCACGAGAGTTTTTATTCGTTGGACAAAAACAGCGCAATGACGGTGAAATTCGGCGCAAAACAACTTACCGTGGGCGAAGGGGACGCATCCAGTTTTCCCAGCGGAGGTATGCGCCAAACATTTGAGGCGCGCGGCGTTACCAAATGGGACGGAATGTCCTACTGCTTTGTTAAAGACGGCTGTCTGTATATTCCGTCTACCTTTATCAGCCCGAGCGGCGACACGTTGGACAAAAAAACTCCGCTGAACAACAGTTCGCTTGCGTTGAACGTTCAGGCACAACGCATTTTGAAGCTTTTGGGACAAAAAATCGAACGCGTGTTTAGCGTTGTGGGAGCCGAGCAGGAATACTTTTTGATAAACTGCGATTTGTACGCTGCTCGTCCCGACCTTGCCGCTACGGGAAGAACCTTGTTCGGCAGTGTGGAAGCAACCCCCGCCGACCACTACTACTGCGCGCTTAAGGACAACGTTTCCGACTATATGCGGGACGTGGACGAACAACTGACAAAACTGGGCATTGTGGCAAAAACGCAACACAACGAAGTTGCACCCTGTCAACACGAACTTGCCCCCTGCTACATAGAAGTCACCCGCGCATGCGATCAAAATTTACTGATTATGGACGTACTTAAACGTACCGCCGCAAAACACGGACTGACCTGTTTGTTGCACGAAAAACCTTTTGCGGGAGTGAACGGAAGCGGCAAACACAACAACTGGTCGCTTTCGACCGAGTCGGGAAAGAACCTGCTGGAAAAGGGCAAAACCGTGCAGGAAAACGCTTTGTTTTTGTTGTTGCTTTCCACCATTATCAAGTCGGTTGACGAGCATCAGGATTTGCTTAGGTATGCCGTTTCGTCGGCGAGCAACGATTTGAGGTTGGGCGGAAACGAAGCTCCGCCGCAAACCGTTTCCGTGTTTGTGGGAGATCGCTTGCAAGCGGTGTTCGACAGTATTACGCAGGGCAAATTTATTGTGGGTAAGGACAGTTTGGACGGCGTTACGCCTGCCGCGACCGACCGCAACCGAACATCCCCCGTGGCGTTTTGCCAAAACAAGTTCGAGTTTAGATGCGTGGGTTCTTCGGCAAACATTGCCGACGTGAACACGATTATAAACACCATCGTTGCCGACGGACTTTGCCAAATTGCCGACAGGTTGGAAAACGCAACCGACCTTTACAAAGAAATCAACGCCGTCGTTGCGGAAATATTGCAAAACCATTCACGAATAATCTACAACGGCGACAATTACAGCGCGGCTTGGAGAGAAGAAGCTCACCGCCGCAAATTGTGGGACGCCGAAGACGTTACCGAAGTTGCATCGGTTTTGACAACTGCGCAAAACGTTTCCATGTTTGAACAACTCGGTGTGCTGTGTTCCAAGGAACTGACGGCGCTGCAACAGGTATTTTTGGAAGACTACTGCAAGAAACTGAAAACGGAAACAGCCGTCTTGTGCCAAATCGTACGCAGATACGTTGCGCCGGCAATCGAATGTTACGAGCAACAGTTACTTTCCGTTTCCCAAAACAAACGCTCCTCCAACCTTTCGGACAAAGCCGAACGAGCCACGCTGCAAAAGTTGTGCGTTTTGCAGGACAGTTTGGCGGATAATCTTGCCGAAGTGGAAAAACGCACGCAAATCGCCGAAGAACAAATCGGCATAAAACTTAAAGCGCGCAGATACGGCGAAGTGAGAAAAGCCGTTGAAGCCTTGTCCCAAACGGTGAACGAATCGGAAAAACTTTGCCCCAAAAACTTGTGGCAATTGCCCTCATACGAAGATATTTTTAACGGATAACGCAAACTGCGACTGCCTTTGATATTAGGCAGTCGCAGTTTTACTTTACAAATATTATGATACCGATCAAGCGCAACTCAAAAAGGGAATTTTGCTTACATTCGATTGCAAATACAAAATTTAAGGTATTTGATACGAAGCAAACTTACGCTCACTTTTTGTTCGGAAGCGCAATTATTTTATCCACCAATTCGCCCAACGGAGAAACGTCCGCCGTGTAAATTTTGCCCTCGTCGCAAAGGTGCGCAAGCGACGGATCGACAGGCAGTTTGCAAACGCAATCCACACCGCTGTTATGAGCAAATTCGTCCACGCGACTTTCGCCGAAAATCGAGTGTTTTTGACCGCAGGACGGGCAAAGAAAATAGGACATGTTTTCCACAAATCCCAAAATCGGAACATTGAGCAATTTTGCCATTTTTACCGCTTTGCCAACAATCATTTCCACAAGTTCCTGCGGAGAGGTTACCACCACTATGCCGTCGACGGGCAAAGATTGAAGCACGGTCAGCGGCACGTCGCCCGTTCCCGGGGGCATATCCACGAACATGTAGTTTACGTCGCTCCACACTACGTCCGTCCAAAACTGCGTAACCGCTCCGGCAATGACCGGCCCGCGCCACACGACGGGATCGGTTTCGTCGGCAAGAAGCAAATTTATGGACATTATTTGCGTGCCGTTTTTGGCAAAGACGGGCAAAATTCCGTTTTCGTCGCCATAGGCTTTTCCGTGAACGCCAAACGCTTGCGGAATGCTGGGACCTGTTACGTCGGCATCCAAAATTGCCGCATTGTAGCCTTTGCTTTGCACGGCGGATGCCAGCAGCGACGTTACCATACTTTTGCCCACACCGCCCTTACCGCTCATTACGGCAATAACTTTGTTGACTTTTGACAGTTTGTTCAGCGTTACGGCAGGTTCGCCTTGTCTTTCGGCACAAGATTCGCCACAGGTTGAACAATCGTGAGTACATTCGGACATATTTATCGTTTATCTCCTAACTATTTCTTTTTGTTTTTTCTACGTTGCTTTTTGGGGAACATCATTTCCGGATTTTCCGCATAAAGGTGCAAAACGCTGCCGCAGTTTCGGCAAACCCACATATGCACAGGGGTGTTGTATTTGCGGCTTGTTCCGACGGACAGTCCACCCCAAGTGAAAACTTCCGTATCGACGATTTCCGTTTCGCCGCAATACGGGCATTTGTTGATTTCCAATTTTGCTTCGGGCATCGTTACCTCCTTGCGGCATTGCCGTTTTTGCAGCCACAGTCATTTGCTGCTACAAAGTGCTTTGCTTGAACCTATCGCATCTTATTTTACAACTAAAACATCGATTTTGCAATACAATTTGTCGTTTTATATCATATTACGGCAACAAAAACGTACAATGTGGTAGACCTAGCCCGCAAAAACAGTTGCGGGTGGCAGCAATACAATCGGAGCGACTTTTTGAAACAATACATTTCCGACCGCGTTTTGGCGGAAGCGACATACGTTTTGCAACACAATGCCACGGTGCGTCAAACGGCGGCTGCGTTTGACGTGAGTAAATCCACCACACACAAAGATTTGACCGAAAGATTGGCAAATTTGAGCGCAACGCTGCACGACGCGGTTAGCGTTATACTTGCGGAAAATTGGGACGAACGATACCTTCGCGGAGGAGAAGCAACCAAGCAAAAATACGACAAACTGCGCTGAAACGAATCGGTTGCAAACGTTTTGGTCTTTTGCGCAACGACCAACGTGCGCGGCTGTTGCTTTGCGTATATTCAAACAACGATTACTTTAACTTTTAGCCGCATTTGCGACTTTACGCAAAGCGGCGCGTCGTTTGCTAAAAACGAAATTTGATTTTACGCGCTTGATGCCGTTTTACAAAGACAAAACGAGTTCGGCACAAAACCAAACTCGTTCTATTTTTACGTTATCTTGTTTTCATTTGTCCAACTGCCTTGACAAGCGTTTTGCTCCGAAGCGGCAGGACGCAAAAGTAAAATTTCTAGTTCTTCTTCCTGCCGAAAATCATGGCAATACGAATGAGCAACTCCAAAATTTCCAAATACAGGTACACAAGCGTTGTTACGATTGCAAAACCGACGTTCCACTCGTAACTCTTGTCCACGCCTTGGTTTACCATCGATTCCGCCGTTTGAAAATCCGCCATGAGCATTATCGTACCCATCACTATACAAAACGCGCAGGAAATAAGTTGAATCCACCAAATTGCGCCGAATGCGTACACTCCGCAAAGGGACAAAACCCACAAAACAAGTTCGGTAAGTGCCAAAGCGACAATTACGATGTACACCCCGAGCAAAAGTTTGCTGCTGACTTTTGCGCCGAATACTCTGCTGAACAGCAAAGCCACGCAAAATACAATCAACGTTCCCAAAACCGCCGCAAGGGAAATTCCCGGGTAAGCCATATCCACCAACGCCACGAGAACGCTTAAAAACAAACCTTGAAGAAGGCTGTACAGCGTGCCGCAAACCACCACCGTTTTGGGCGCAAAGGATATGATTACGGACAACACGAGCATCGGAATGAACGAGAACGATGCAATCATCAAAAGCACATACAGCGCCTCACCGTTGCCGGTGTCCAAAAACTTGTAGAACATAACGTAACTGATTACAGCCGCAAGTATCGTAACCAAGCCGAAATAGAGAGATTTTAGTCCTATTCCTTTGTGCGTTGCGGCGGAAGTTTGAATTTCCATTTTACCTTGCGCCGATTTGTTTTGCAAACGACGCATCATTGCGTTATCTAATTTCACGATTATTCCTCCGAAAAAAATTTGACGAAATAAGTCGTCCGTTTTGCGAACAATCCGTTTGTGCGCATTGCAACTTCAACTGCAAGCCGTAGCACGTAAAGACGATTCGCCTTGGGAATATATTACTACAATTTGCGAAAAAATGCAACAGGATTGCAATCTCAAAGCAAACGACTTCTCCTACTTTACCAATTTTACCGAATAATGCTTAAAGTACGCCAAAACAAAGCCGCATGTTTTTGATTGAAAGCCAACGCAAAACGCTATGCCCAAACCCGACTGCGCGCTTGTTTGTTTTCGGCGGACAGTCCTACGCGTTTTGCAGGCAAATTGCCGCAAATATTGTGCGATTGCGCGGGCATAACTCGTTTACTTACTTGACAAATACTCGCTTGGAATATACAATAAGCGGTGAAGTAATTTTTGCCGTGACCATAGCCTAAAAGCAGGCAATCGCTTGCCCGTTTAAGCGTTTTGCGCGTTTCTTTGGAAACAAAGGCTACGGCAGTAACAATTGCAAATACAGTATCGGAGAATATCTCTATGGCTCAACTTACTATGGACAAATTGGTAAATCTTGCAAAAGGCAGAGGATTTGTGTATGCCGGTAGCGAAATTTACGGCGGACTGTCCAACTCCTGGGACTACGGCCCGCTGGGAGTGGAACTTAAAAACAACATCAAGCAAGTTTGGTATCGTAAGTTCGTTAAGGAAAACCCTTTGAACGTGGGTATCGACAGCGCAATACTTATGAATCCCAAAACTTGGGAAGCATCCGGACACCTTTCCGGCTTTTCCGATCCTCTTATGGACTGCAAAAGTTGCAAAACACGTTACCGCGCAGATAACCTTATCGAAGAATATCAGGCAAAACACGGCGAGGACGTTCCCGTTGCCTCGATGACCAACGAACAAATGGAAAACTACATCACGGAACATCAAATTCACTGTCCCGTGTGCGGCAAGTGCGACTTTACGCCCATCCGCAAGTTTAACCTTATGTTCAAAACATTTATCGGCGTTACGGAAAACAGCACCTCCACGGTTTACCTCCGCCCGGAAACGGCACAAGGCATATTTGTGAACTTCAAAAACGTGTGCCGCACCACTCGCCGCAAAATTCCGTTCGGCATCGGTCAAGTTGGCAAATCGTTCCGCAACGAAATTACCCCGGGTAACTGTATCTTCCGTATTCGCGAATTTGAACAAATGGAATTGGAATTTTTCTGCAAGCCCGGCACCGACTTGGAATGGTTCGACTACTGGAAGAACTTCTGCAAACAATGGTTGCTTGACCTTGGTATGAAAGAGGAAAACTTGCGTCTTCGCGATCACGACAAGGAAGAACTTTGCTTCTACAGTAAAGCCACAACCGACTTTGAAGTCAAATTTCCGTTCGGTTGGGGCGAATTGTGGGGAATTGCCGATCGCACCGACTACGACCTTACCCGTCACAGTGAAGTTTCCGGTCAAAGTTTGGACTACACCGACCCCGTTACTGGCGAAAAGTACATTCCGTACGTTATCGAACCCAGTCTTGGTGCCGACCGCGCGTTTTTGGCATTCCTTGCCAACGCTTACGACGAGGAAGAGGTGGGCGAAGGCGACGTGCGCGTAGTTTTGCACCTACACCCGGAACTTGCCCCGGTAAAAGCGTGCGTGTTGCCCCTTTCCAAAAAACTTTCCGAAAAGGCAACGGAAATTTATACCGATTTGCTTAAGGAATTTACCTGCGACTACGACGAGGCAGGCAGCATAGGCAAACGCTACCGCCGTCAAGACGAAATCGGCACGCCGTTCTGCATCACGGTGGACTTTGACACCGAAGTTGACGGATGCGTTACCGTTCGCGATCGCGACACTATGAAACAAGAACGCGTTGCACTTGCCGATTTGAAAGAATACCTCCACAGCCGCATTTACATCTACTAACCCGTCGGGCAAAATCGTCTTGCGACGCACCGAAACAAAACTTAATAACCATCACCGAATAAAAACCGCCCTATCGCTTGTTTTGACCGAAAAAGCAACCGTTATTAGGCGGTTTTGGACGGCTTATCGAAAAACAATATAATATCGAGCAAGATTTGCCGCTACTTGCAACGCTTGCTTGCACAAACAGACACAACGAGGACGAAACACAATGGATATCAATCAAAAAATTACCCAAGAACTTGACGTTAACAGATGGCAGGTAGACGCTGCCGTAAACCTCATTGACGAGGGCAACACAATTCCGTTTATTTCCCGTTACCGCAAGGAAGCGACGGGCAGTTTGAACGACGAACAACTGCGCAAACTGTTTGAAAGATTGACGTATTTGCGCAATTTGGAAGAAAAAAAGCAACAAGTTATCCGCAGCATAGACGAGCAAGGCAAACTTACCGAAGAACTTAAAGCCGAAATCGAAGCCGCCGAAACACAAGTTGCCGTTGACGACTTATATCGTCCGTATCGCCCCAAACGCCGCACCCGCGCAACCATTGCAAAAGAACAGGGATTGGAAGGTTTGGCAAACGAAATTCTGCTTCAACAAACCGACAAAAACGCAAAAGAACTTGCCGCACCATACGTCAACGAAGAAAAAGGCGTAAAGACGGTGAAAGACGCTCTTCAAGGC
The DNA here is from genome assembly GCA_934294965.1 of uncultured Clostridia bacterium. GTDB lineage: Bacteria > Bacillota > Clostridia > Christensenellales > CAG-314 > Fimimonas. The sequence goes on along the minus strand of CAKRAM010000062.1, from coordinate 4,256 downwards.
GCGCTGGACATCATTGCCGAAGTTATATCCGACAATGCCGACTACCGCAAAGCAATCCGCGATCTGACGTACAGACTCGGCAAAATTTCCTCCACGGCAAAAAAACCCGAGGAAAAAACCGTTTACGACAACTACTACAAATACGAAGAAGATATATCCAAAATTGCCGGACATCGCGTGCTTGCAGTTAACCGCGGCGAAGAGGAAAAGATACTTACCGTTAAGGTTATTGCACCGGTGGAACTTATCGGCGACTACCTGACGCGCCACGTTGTCACCAATCCCGCAAACAAAAACACCGCGCCGCTGTTGGAACTTGCAGTTGCCGACAGTTACGAACGCCTTATCGCGCCGTCTATCGAAACGGAAATCCGCAATATGCTTACGGAAAAAGCCGAAGAAGGCGCAATTTCCGTATTCGGCAAAAACCTGGAACAGTTGCTTATGCAACCGCCCATCGTCGGCAAAGTGGTACTCGGTTGGGACCCTGCGTTCCGCACGGGCTGCAAACTTGCGGTTGTGGACGCAACGGGCAAAGTGATTGATACCACGGTTATTTATCCCACCGCTCCCACCACTCCGGAAAAAATTGCCAAAGCCAAGTTGACGCTAACTTCGCTGATTAAAAAATACAACGTAAACCTGATTTCTCTGGGAAACGGAACTGCTAGCCGCGAAAGCGAACAAATTATCGTGGAACTGCTAAAAGAAACGGGATTGCCCGTGCAGTACGTTATCGTCAACGAAGCGGGCGCGTCGGTGTACTCCGCAAGCAAACTTGCCACGGCGGAATTTCCCGATTTTGACGTAGGACAACGCAGCGCGGCAAGCATTGCACGTCGTTTGCAAGATCCCCTTTCGGAATTGGTTAAAATCGATCCCAAATCCATAGGCGTGGGACAATATCAACACGATATGAACCAAAAGAAGTTGGGCGAAACTTTGGAAGGCGTGGTTGAAGACTGCGTGAACAAAGTGGGAGTTGACCTTAACACCGCTTCCGCACCGCTGTTGCAATATATTTCCGGCGTGTCGTCGGCAATTGCAAAGAACATCGTCATCTATCGCGAAAAGCATGGCAGATTTACCGATCGTCGCCAACTGCTTAACGTGGATAAACTGGGAGCAAAAGCATTTGAACAATGCGCGGGATTTTTGCGTATTTCCGGAGGAGATAACCCGCTAGACGCAACCAGCGTTCACCCGGAAAGTTATCAAGCAACCGAATTGCTTATGCAAAAGTTGCATATCACGCCCGACCAAATCGGCAAACTTGCAGGACTGTCCCAAAAGGTTAACTACGACAAACTTTCTTCAGAACTCGGCATAGGCGAACTTACGCTGAAAGATATCGTTGCCGAATTGGAAAAACCTGCTCGCGATCCGCGTGACGAAATGCCTAAACCCATTTTGCGCACCGACGTTTTGGAAATGAAAGACCTGAAGGAAGGCATGATTTTGAAAGGCACGGTTCGCAACGTTATCGACTTTGGCGTGTTTGTGGATATCGGCGTGCATCAGGACGGACTTGTTCACGTTTCCCAAATGTCCTCCACAAAGTTTGTAAAACATCCTATGGAAGTTGTAAAAGTGGGCGACATTGTGGACGTTAAAGTTCTTTCGGTAGATTTGGACAAAAAACGCATAAGCCTTACGATGAAAATTTAGCAAAACACCTATTACGATTAGACCGAAAACCCTTTGCGGTTTTCGGTCTTTTTTATGTTCCGCAAAACGGCGGTAAAACAAACGCCGATATGAATCCAAAAGTTTACACGCTTTGGAGGACACATATCACTCTTCGATTGAACCGTTATCACGGTAAAATGTAAGATTGCTTTGCGCTACGCCAAAAAAGCGGTATTGACAAACGAGAGAGGTGTAGTATAATAATATGTACGACACATAACACAACGACCGCCTTTGCGGCAAAATGCAAGGTTGCGCCTACACACAAAAGCGCAAGCGGTCTTCGTAAATATACGGTTTGCCCCAAGGCGCCGCTCGCTAGCGAAATTGCACGGATAGCCTACGGACAAATTGACAAGGAGATCAAATGTTTACTGTAACAATCAAAGACAAAAAAATTGCGCTGGAAGAAAAAACGCAAATTTTGAAACTTATCGACAATGCGGATAGGTCGATTTTGGCTGCAAAAGTCAACAATCGGCTTAGAGAATTGACCTACGAATTGAGTTTCGATTGCGACGTGGAATTGCTTACGCTAAAAGATTCCGACGTGCTTAAAGTGTACGAAGCAAGTTTGCGCTACCTTATGGTTATGGCGTTCAAAAACATCTACCCCGACTATCAGGTAAAAATTTCCTACGCAATTTCCCGTTCATTTATGGTTACCGTAGTAAGTCCGCAGGTGGTTATGGACAACAAAATGCTTAATGCCGTCGTCCGCGAAATGGACCGCCTTGTTACGCAGGATATTCCATTTGAACGGTACAGCATGACCAAGGAAGAAGCCTTTGCCTATTTTACCGAACACGGCGAAACGGACAAGGCGCAAACGCTGCAATATCGTCCGGAAAAAGTTTGCCACTTTTATAAGTGCGGCGACTACCTGAACTACATGTACGGCTATATGGTTCCCTCAACCGGATACGTGAATAAGTACAAACTGTTTTGCTACGACGGACACTTTATCGCGCAATATCCTCGTTACGAATTCGGCGGAGAAATTCCTCGTTTTCAGGACGAACCGACCTTTTCCATAGTGCTTAAACGCGCACACAAGTGGGCGAAAATTTGCAATGCCGACCTGATTTACAAGATGAACGACCACGTCAAAGAAGATACCTACGTGGACTTTATCAACATGAACGAAACGATGCACAACGATATGTTGCACGACTTGGGCGATAAAATCGTAAGCGACATCGAAAACATTCGTCTTATTTGCATTGCCGGTCCGTCCAGTTCCGGAAAAACCACCTTTTCCAACCGTTTGCGTATAGAACTTATGTCCCGCGGGATTACTCCGCTTAGAATATCGCTGGATATGTACTACAAAAACAAAAAAGATATTCCGACGGACGAACACGGCGACAAGGACTTTGAACACATTGACGCGCTGGACGTGGACTTGTTCAACCAACATATACTTGCCCTTATCAACGGCGAAGAAGTAGATTTGCCCGTTTACCAATTCGGCGACGGCAGAGCCAAACATGGCATTCGCACCAAAATCGGCAAGGATACACCTATTATCATAGAGGGTATCCACGCATTGAACGACGAACTATCCTACGCAATACCCAAGCACCAAAAGTTCAAAATTTACATTGCGCCGCAATTCCAAATAAACATCGACCTGCACAACCCGATAAGCTACACCGATATAAGACTTATCCGCCGCATCGTGCGGGACAAAAAGTATCGCGGAGCAAGCGCCGAACGCACTTTGGAAATGTGGCCCAGCGTGCGCAGGGGAGAATTTAGGTGGATTTACCCATACCAAGAAGGCTGCAACTACGTGTACAACTCGGCTTTGACCTACGAAATGTGCGTGATGAAAAAATACGCGCTCCCGGCTTTGCAGGAAGTCAAGTCCGACAGCCCCTACTTTGTGGTTGCCAACCGCCTGATAAAGTTTTTGAAGTACTTCAAAGACATGGACGATAAATGGGTACCCTGCAAATCCCTGTTGAGAGAATTTATCGGCGGAAGTTGCTTTGCCGAAGTGGACGAATAGCAATTAAAATTTACGCAAATCTAACGACAACTGCAAAAGCGCGGCACTTTGAAAACGTTGCACCGCCAATGTGTGCTGCAATACGAGAAGTTAAACCCCGTTTGCAACTGATTGAGAAATTTTGCAGACAAACAAAAGATTTTGCTTTTTGTAGCGACGTTACGACGATATAGCCGGACAAGCGCGTTGCTTTGTGCTATTTGACACTTACAAAAACAAAATACCATAAAATAAGCCCGATTGAGATTTGGCTCAATCGGGCTTAAATATTGCTATACGCAACAGTTACGTCAATATATTCAACCGTTATATCGGCAAAACGCAACAAGCAGCCGCGTTGACTTTGCCGCTGCTTGCCCACAACAAACTTTGCCGAAAATAGCAAATGACGCACTACTTGGCAAGTTTGGTAGGTTCGGGATAGGTTTCGCCGAAAGTGTCCACCGTTACCGACTTGATGATTTGTTTTTCGTAAGGACGATCGTAGTAGTCGGTGTATTCGTCGGCAATTTCGTCCACCACGTCCATGCCCTCTATAACCTTGCCGAAAGAA
>CAKRAM010000061.1 GCA_934294965.1 uncultured Clostridia bacterium | reverse complement strand
TGATAAGGAAGCTCATGTTAACGTCTTCGCCAAGGGGGTTTTGGTAAGAAACGTTGTGAACACCCTTCAATGTTTTGCCGTCAGCGCCTGTAAGTTGCCATACGTTTTTGTATTCATAGCCTGCTTCTTGCGTGGAAGCGTAGTACATGAACACTTTGTTGAAAGTTACGCCGACAAGAGGCTTTTTGTCCGCTTCGTCGATTTTGTATGCGTCGCCACTGGGAACGTAGCTACGAAGGAAACCGACTTCGGCAAGAGATTGAACGAAAGCAGCGTCTTGAATCATAACGAAGTCGGCAATGTAGCCTTTCTTTTCGTATGCGCTGTTAAGTTTGGGTTGATATTCGCTACCCTTTTTGCTGTTGTATTGCGTTCTGCCGGCTGCCCAAGTGTATTTTCCTTCAAAACCTACAAGGGCCTTTTTGATACCGGAAGTAAGAGAGTCGCAACTGAACTTTTGATCAGCGGGAGCTGCTTCGAGTTCTGCTTTTGCAGCCGCTACCAACTCTTCGTCAGTCATTCCTTGTGCGGCTTCGATAGCCGTTTGAACTGCGGACTTGTCGGGTTTGTCTTCGATGCAGGCAACCAACGTAAATACGCTTGCCAAAACCAAAGTTACAACCAACATGATTGAAAATAGTTTTTTCATATTACTTTCTCCTTGTTTATTTAGTATAAAATCAATTTTCGCTTCACCGCGAAAATAAATTTCCGTTTTTACGCTTTGTTGCTGCTGCCCAAAACATTGCGCATTTTGTACGCCACCATTTCTTCCACTGCCTTACGGGCGGGAATCAAAAATTCGCGACTGTCGAACGCCGAGGGTTTTTCGGCAAGTTGACGACGGAACTCGCCCAAGTAGCAAATGCGGATGTCGCTGCCGACGTTGATTTTGCAAACCGCCATGCTTGCCGCTTTTCGGAGCATATCTTCCGGGATGCCGATTGCTTCCGGCATTTTGCCGCCGTACGCGTTGAAAATGTCCAACCTATCCTTGGGGACGGAGGACGCACCGTGAAGAACCAGCGGGAAATTTGGCAAACGTTGTTGAATTTCTTCCAAAATGTCAAAACGAAGTTGCGGTTTTTGACCGGGTTTGAATTTGTACGCGCCGTGAGCCGTGCCGATTGCGATTGCGAGGCTATCTATACCCGTGCTGCCGACAAACTCTATTACGTCGTCCGGGTGAGTGAATTTGCCGTACTTGTCGTCCACGCAAATATCGTCCTCGACGCCTGCGATTGCGCCCAGTTCGCTTTCCACCACAACGCCTCTTGCGTGTGCGTATTCTACCACTTCGCGAGTGATTTGGATATTTTTTTGAAAATCGTACGAGGACGCGTCTATCATGACCGACGTGAAACCGTCGTCCACACAAGACTTACAAATTTCAACGCTCTTGCCGTGATCGAGGTGCAGAGCAATGGGAATATCGTTTTCTTCCACGGCTGCCTTTATCGCTTCACGAACGTACGCAGGATGCATGTATGCGCGAGCCTTTTCGGTTATTGCAATAATGACGGGAGATTTTTCCGCGCTTGCCGCTGCCAAAACCCCCTGCATCGCGTCTACGTTATCTACGTTGAATGCGCCCACCGCATAGCCGCGTTTGTAAGCGTCGGCGAACATTTCTTTGGTTGTTACAAGTGGCATAATTCACACTCCTATTAACTTGTACAAAAGGAAGGCACCCCCCCCCGTTACTTTATTAAAAATTATAGCGTACGTTTTTCAAATGTCAATACTTGAAAACAATAATTAAAAATTCGTAATAATGTTTACTTTTGTTTTACAATTTACAAATAATTGCCACTTTAAAGTAAATAATATGTATAATTTTTGTAATAATACGAACAGTGTTCACATTTTTTG
>CAKRAM010000060.1 GCA_934294965.1 uncultured Clostridia bacterium | reverse complement strand
TGCTACGGCAAGTGCCACCAGGTACGCCGCCGAGGAAATATCCGACGGTAGGCCTACGTTGAAACCGCCATAACGCTTTCTGCCAATTACCGTTGTGCCGTGGCACACGCCCAACTTTTCCAATGCTTTTTCCGTATGACTGCGTGTGGGAATTTGCTCAACGTAAGTCGTTTCCCCTTGGGCAAAAAGTCCTGCAAGAAGCACTGCACTTTTGACCTGCGCGGAATTAACCTCTGCTTGAAGCGTTTTGCCGAATAGTCCTTGGCTAGGCTTTACCGAAAACAAAAAGCCGCTTTCGCCGCTCGGCTGAAAACTGACGTTTGCGCCCATTTTTGCCAGCGGTTCGGCAACACGTTTCATCGGACGGGCGGCAAGAGATTCGTCGCCGACAAACGTTGCCGAAACGTTTAGTCCGCACACCACGCCCATAAGCAATCTTGCCGTTGTTCCGCTGTTTTTGCAGTTAAGCGTACCGCCGCCGATTGGCGTTTTTATCGGCAAAACGGTTGCCGTGTTTTGATCTATGGTAATTTTTGCGCCGAGTTTATTTAGACAGTCGGCGGTTGCCAAAACATCATCGCACACCGACAAGTTAGAAATTGTTGACGGCGAGTTTGCCAAGGCTGCCAAAATGAGCGCGCGATGAGAAAACGACTTGTCGCCGCCGATAAATTGCGGATTAAGTTGTACGTCGCCCGTTACGTTAAGCATAAATTCTCTGCAAATCCTCTTTTGTGAGCGTTACTGTTTTTACCCCGTCGTCGGTTGGCAAAACAAAGCAAACGTTGCCGCTTTGGGTGTTCTTTTTGTCCTGCAAGGCTAAAAGCAAAACCTCGTCGGTGATTTTTACAATCGGGTACGACTCGGAAATAATTTTGCGCCAACGGTCGGCGTAACTATCCGAGCAAAGCCCTAGTTTTTGAGTTATTTTAAGTTCGTGATAAAGTCCGTTTGCGACGGCGTAACCGTGCGGCAAACGATAAACCAGTTCCAAAGCGTGTCCCAAAGTGTGCCCTGCGTTCAAAATGCGGCGTTTGCCCGTGTCCGTGGGATCAAGTTTGCAAATTTCGTCCTTAAAGGCGACGCAACTACGTATGAGCGCGTCTATGCCTTGCCCCGTCGCCTCGTCGATTTGTTTGCTTATCATGCGGTACTTGGTGATTTCACCAAAGCCGTTGCTTATTTGCTTTGGCGGCAAAGTGCGCAGAAAATCGGTATCTATCAAAGTGTCCGCCGCATAAAAAGTGCCACAGGCGTTTTTGACTTTGCCAAGATTGACAGCCGTTTTTCCGCCGATAGCGCTGTCCACCTGCGCAAGAAGCGTTGTGGGAACGTGCAGAAGGTTTACTCCGCGTTTGTACACGCTTGCGGCAAACCCTGCCACGTCGCCGACGACTCCGCCGCCGACCGTAACAATTTTTCCGCTGCGCGTCAAGCCGCGTTTTAGACAAAAATCGCATATTTTTTGCACTGTGGCAAAGGTTTTGGAGCGTTCGCCGACAGGCAAAACGCACACATTTTCGCCTTCGATATTGTAAAGTTTGGAAACGGTTTTGTCGGTTACGACAACGCAATCGGCATAGTCCGCCAAATTGAATTTTCCGAATGTAATCACAAACAGCCACTCCCCTTACAACAAATTTTGTTTTTGCATTTGCTCGACCAGCACCGCCGCCAAAAGATTTTCGGCAATTGTGCCGACGTTTGGTACAACGCAGGTGTCGGCACGCTCGTACAACGCGTCAACTTCCGAAAGCGACTTTGCGTCGATTGTTTTTACTCCGCACACGGTAGGCACGGGCTTTATCGTTAGGTTGCAAACAATATCTGCGCCTGTGGAAATTCCGCCGATGATACCGCCGCTATAGTTTGTTTGATAGGCGATTTGTCCGCCCCTAACCTGCAGTTTTTCGCAAACCGAAACACCGTCCGCGCTTGCAAAATTTGAGCCTATACCAAACTCGATGCCCTTTACCGACGGAATACCCGTCAAGTTTGCCGCAATTTTGGAATCCAGCCGAGCGGTGTACGGAACGATTTCCCCAATGCCCATAGGCACGCCGTGCGCCACTACAACCGACACGCCGCCGAGCGAATTGCCGACTGCACGCATTTTGTCGATTTCCGCCTGCATACGCACCGTTACGGCTTTTGACGGACAGTGCAAACTTACGAAATGCTCCGCTTGGTCGGTTTTGCCAAACACGAACTTGGCGTGGCATTTTATTTTGCCTATTTGCTTGGTATATGAATATGTGGTTATGCCGACTTTTTGCAAAATTTGCTTGCAAATTGCTCCCAACACGACGTAGCAAACGCTGTTGCGTGCCGAAGCGATTTCCGAAATTTGCCTTGCGGACATACCTTCGTAGCGGTTTGTGCCGACCAAATCGGCATGGGACGGGCGATATGCAGTGATTTCCTCACGCTGCTCAGTGCAGCCGTCGGATATTTGAAAAGAGATTTTGCCGCTAGATAGTTCGGACAAATCCCACCTTACCGTTTCCGCCCGGCTTTGGCGATTGCTACGCCCGTAGCCGCACTTTCGCAGTTGCAACTGCCGCTCTACTTCCGTCGTAGAAAAATTTAAGTTTTTGGGCAAGCCGATGATTTCACCGCCGAGGCACTCTCCGTGCGACGTGCCGAAAAATTTGTATTGCATGGTTTTCCTTTTTGCGAAACTGCCGATTGCTACGGGAAGTTTGCGATTGGTTTGAAAAAATTGTGTTTTATCAAGTTGAAACAGGTCAAAATTGACGCTTGCAGACAAATATTGTTACTTTCGTTTTGCTTTGTGCAAATTGCCATTTCTGCCGAATAACCTAAAAATATTTGCAAATCCGACATTTGCGTGTTTTTTGTTATACCTTAACACTGCGTGCAAAAACAAAATTTTGCATTGCTGTCGTAATTTGTTATTTGCAAAACGCAAACAAACGCCGTAGTTGAAAAACTATGTAAAAATGCCCTTCGAACAAGCATTTTTTATTTGTAGCGTAAAGTACAAAGAGACGTCAGAATTGCCGCCTCTTGTTATTTTAGCCTACTGTTTTCCATTCCTCCGGGCAGGTTCTAAATTCCTTGAACCAATCGGTATCTTTGATGAGAGTTATATTGTTGCTTGCCGAAACGTACACACCGCTTTCGTCCGACTTTACCACGATGTTGCCGTTGAGCGAATAGAATTTGTCCGGTTCCCACTCGTTTTTAGTTGTGTTCATAACGTTGGTTACCAGCGTGGTTGCAAAAACCATGTCGGTGTGCCTGGCAACGCGGTTGAGCATTTCCTGCGTGGGAAAAGTTGTCGACGTGAGATTTTGAGTATACTCCGCCGAGCCTGCGCAACAGCAAATGCACACCACTTTGGGTTTGATGACCGAAAGCAAACTGTCGTTTGAGGAAGTTCTGCTGCCGTGATGTCCCGCTTTGAACAGCACCACTTCCGGCAGGTTGTTGTTTTGCACAAGACGTTGCTCGCCGTCCTTTTCCAAGTCGCCTGTGAACAGGTAGTGATTGACTTTGTTTTCGTTTTGTTCGCTATCAGGGTTTACAAAATCATAGTCGTTGGCATATTGGTGCAACATTATGCAAACGGAATAGTTGTTTTCGTCGCCGCTTTCGTGTTCGTAGTAGTAGTTGTACAGCACTTCCATTTGCACCGTGTCGGACAAATCGTACACGCGCTTTGCGCCGTTTTGATTGTTGTAGCACTCCAACGCCGTATAAACATTGGCACCGTTGTTCTTTTGAGCGGTGCGTTTTTCCACAAACTTGTTGTAGATTGCGGTATTTTTGTTGGTGCGTGCAAAGGAAATGATGTTTTTGCACTTAAAGTTATCGAACACGCCCTGGTTTGCCGTGCCTACAAAGCCTGCAATATGGTCTTGGTCGGCGTGGGTTGCGATGACGTATTCCAAAATGCCGTCCGTGCAGTACTTGTTTACGTAGGACGAAATCACCTCGCCGCTGTTTTGGCGAGAGCCTGCGTCGATGAGCATATCCGTTTCGCCCGCTTTTATGTAGATGCTATCGCCCGTGTACTTGTTGCCCAATTCCAAAAAGTGAATTTGCAAATCTCCGCTGACGATGCCCGTGTTGACAATTTTGACCGAATTGTCGTCCTGCAAGATACCGTACTTGCCGTAGTTTGCAACTTCTTCCGCATCCGGATCGTACACGTAGATTTGCATGCTTGCCGTGAACGTTGTTCCGTCCAGCGTGGCGGTTACGGTTAGCGACACAACGCCGACGGTTTCCGCCGAAAACTCCGCAAGAGTGTACTCGGTTACGGGTTTGGCGGTTTTGTCGCTATAGGAAGCAACTACGGAAATTTTGTCCGCAGAAAGCGTTCCGCCCAAAGGCACTCTGCCGTTATAGGTTGCCGTGATGCCCGTCGGCACTACGGGGAGTTTTTCCCATTGGGCGTACAGCGTTACGTTTGCCTTGAAAGAATAGTCGTCCACTTGAATGTCGTTGTTGCCCTCGGCATCGAAAGTCCATTTGACGAACTTGTAACCTTCGCGCTCGAAAGTGGGCGCAACGGGTTTTTCCCCTATGTGAAGTTTAACTTTTTGAGGCTCGCCGCCTTCGTAGTTGGGATCGTAGGTTACCGTGATATTGACGACGCTATCGAAAATTGAAGATATGAATTGGCAGCCGCCGAATACAATTGCGCCGAAAACGACAATGAGCGCAAGCGACAAAACAAGAATACGTTTTTTCATTTACCCCTCGGATGATTGTATGTGTTGCGGCAAAGTAAGCCGCAAAAATAACTATCGCATATAAGCAATCGTTAGATGAGCAGTTGTTCTATTTCCTCCGCTTTTTCCATCGTGGCGCGGTAGCCTTCCTCTATCATCTCATCCAGCCCGTCCAACTTGTAGTTTTTGTACTGCGACAAATTGGGCGTTATTATCAAGTCGCTGGCAAGATAACCTTTGTACATTGTGCCTTTGGTTGTGATGTTCCAACTTGCGATAACTATCCCGGGGATACTCCGCGACGTTGTTCCCTTGCCGCGCGCGCTGTTTAAATCCACCGAAACGACCACGTCTGCTCCCATTTTGCGACAAACGTCGGCAGGCATGTTGTTGAGCAAACCGCCGTCTACCAATTCTTGCCCGCCGATTTTGTACGGCGTGAACAACACCGGCACGCTGCTGCTTGCCGCAACCGCATCGGCAACCGAACCGCTGCTGATTACCACCTCGTCGCCGCTTTGAATATCCACCGCCACCGCGCTGAAAGGCAAAGCCAAATCGTCGAAAGTTTTTTCGCCCAAAAGCCGCTCGGCAATGCGTTTGATATTGCGCGAATCCGAGCCGATGACCATAAGTTTGTTGATAATATCCCTTTTGGTAAGTTTTGCAGCCTCGTCCCTGATTTGTTGCCAACTTATGCAGCTTGCATACATCGCCCCCATAATGCTGCCCACAGAAGTGCCTGCAACGTAATCGAAATGCGCGCCGAGTTCCTCCAAGGCTTTGAAAACGCCTATATGCGCAAAACCGCGCGTTCCGCCGCCGGACAACGCCAAGCCTGCCTTATACTTGCGTTTTGCTTGTTTGACGGGCTTTTTGGTTGTTGTTTTCTTTTTGAATATTCCGAACATAGTCGCTCCGATTTTTTGCGCGTGAAGCAATTTGCCGATAAACTTATTTGCGGCAGGCTGTTAGGCTTCCAACATGATTATTTACTCTATTATATACAAAATATCTTTTGAATGCAAGTGCGCAAGCATAGTAACTAAATAGATAAATTTTGTTAAATGTAAAATTGATAAATAATTGTAACTCAAAAATGATAAGTCGTAGTAAGTAAAAAAGCCGCTCCGCAAAAGCGGAACGGCAAAATATGTTTCGTTTGTTATTTTTTGAAGTAGCGGTTATACAAACCTTGGAATGCTTTTCCGTGACGGGCTTCGTCGCGAGCCATTTCGTGAACGGTGTCGTGGATGGCGTCCAAGTTGAGTTCCTTTGCACGCTTTGCAAGCATTGTTTTGCCCATCGTTGCGCCGTTTTCAGCTTCGATTCGCATTTCCAAATTCTTTTTGGTGCTATCGGTTACAACTTCGCCGAGCAATTCGGCAAATTTTGCGGCGTGTTCGGCTTCTTCGTACGCTGCCTTTTCCCAATACAAGCCGATTTCAGGATAGCCTTCGCGGAAGGCAACGCGGGACATTGCCAAGTACATACCCACTTCGCTGCATTCGCCGTTGAAGTTGGCACGCAAATCTTGCATAACGTCTTCGGGAGCGCCTTGCGCAACGCCTACAACGTGTTCGGCTGCCCAAGTTCTTTCACTGTCTTGAGCGACAAATTTGGATTTTGGTGCGCCGCAAACGGGGCATTTTTCGGGGGCTTCCGGACCTTCGTGAACGTATCCGCATACAGAACAAACGTATTTCATAGTAAATCTCCTTAATATTGTTTTATTTTTATATTTATCATTGCCGTGCGGCAAAAGATAGTCAGTTGTTATTGTTTTTGCAATCGTCGCATATGCCGTAAATCATCACGTCCACGCACTGAACGTTTTGGCATTTGCAAGACACTTCCACCGCATCGCTAGGCAAATCGGTTATGCGGTTGCACACCGCACACACAAAGTGCGAGTGAGGGCTGACGTCGGCATCGTACCGCTCCGGGTTGTTACGCGCAGAAATTTTTCGTATTCTGCCTTGACTTGTCAACTCCTCCAAGTTGCGATAGACCGTTGCAAGACCGATCCCGGGGATAACGTTTTGCGTTTGGGAATGAATCCAAGCGACGTTCGGATGGGTTTTGGTGCCGCAAAGCACCTTGTAGACCGCTTCGCGCTGTTTTGAATACCTCATATACTTCCTTGATTTGTCCGCAAGTTCCGCCAAACACAGGAAATGCCTTGAGAACAAAAGATTGAATACTTGCGCGGCAATGTCGGCTCTTGCATTTGAACTTAAACCTTCGCACCACGCTTTACCTAAATGTGAAATTGCTACCAAGTACAGTTATTTAATCGATAATCATTCTCATTTATAGATAAATAATAACACTTATCATTTGGTTTGTCAATAGTTTTTTGCAAAGTTTTTGGAATTTTTTTATTTCGTAATTTGTCACAAAACAGGTGCAATGTTGAGGAATATAATTTATAATGAAACTTACACACAACCAAAACAAAAGTGAGAGTATATGAAGCAACAACAATTATTATCCTACCTTAGGCGGGCAGTGAACGATTACAAAATGATAGACGAGGGCGACAAAATTGCCGTTGGAGTTTCCGGCGGAAAGGACAGCCTTGCACTGCTTACCCTTATGCACGCTTTTAGCAAATTTTCCGACAAGCACTTTGAATTGTGCGGAATCACCGTGGATATGGGATTTTCTCCCGACGCGTACGCGCCCGTGCAGGAATATTGCGACAAATTGGGCATTCCGTACAAAATTGTGAAAACCGATATTGCCCAGATTATATTCGACGTGCGCAAGGAGAAAAACCCCTGCAGTTTGTGCGCAAAAATGCGCCGTGGCGCGCTTAACGGAGAGATCAAGGCAATGGGCTTTAACAAACTTGCACTGGGACACCACCTTGACGACGTTGTGGAAACGTTTATGTTAAGTTTGTTTTACGAAGGACGGCTTAACACCTTCCAGCCGAAGTCGTTTATGTCCCGAAGTGAGGTTACGCTTATTAGGCCTATGATTTACATTCCCGAATGCGAAATTATATCTTTTAGCAAAGATATGCCGATTGTGCACAACCCCTGCCCTGCCAACCACCAAACGCAAAGGGAAGCAATGAAACAAATTTTGAAAGACCTTTCCCAAACCTATCCCGGACTTAACGAACGGTTTGCCGCAGCCATTATGCACCCGGAACGCTATAACCTGTGGGAAAAGCCCACCGATGAAGAATAAACGCGAGACTGTTTTGCCCCAACAAAAAAGACTAGAAAACCTAACGGATTTCTAGTCTTTTTTTGTTTTATTGCAATTTTACAATTTATCGCCCGGTTGCTACTACAAATGAGCAAAACTATTTGCAAAGTTCTTTGAGTTCGGCAAGAGTGTCGGTAAAGGACTTGGCAACAATTTGGAAAGGCTCGGACGAGGTGAGGTCCACACC
>CAKRAM010000059.1 GCA_934294965.1 uncultured Clostridia bacterium | reverse complement strand
GTCGTAGTCCAACCGAAAGTTTGCCGTTGTTATGCCCGTGTTGCCGTCGATACGCACGGTTACGGTTACGTTTTTTCCGCCAACCGAGCCGCTCAAAGATATTTTTGGGGCGGACGAGGCAAACGCGACGCTCGGCAACGCAAAACAAAGGGCAATTGCCACCGCCGCAAATATGAACATTTTTGTTACAAGTTTTTTCATAGCCAAAGTTCCTCCTCACAAGACGTTGACCTTGCTTGGAAGATAAGGCTTGCCCCACTACATGCGGGGCAAGCAATATATTTTCGGGAGATTACAAAGCGAATTTCTTTCCGAACAAGCCCATGGGAGCAAGAACTTGTTTGTATTGAACTTTTGCGCTTTGAGCGGTTGCGTCGCTGCCTTTTATAACTGCGCCGTTTTTGATCGTGTAACCGTAGGCGCCTACCAAAGCCATACGGATTGTGGATACGTCGCGAACGTCATTTGTGTCGCTTCCGTCTTCGTCCACGTTGGCAACTTGTGCAAGGAAGTACACTTTGCTTTCGTCAAAGTCCGCCGCAGTTGCGGTTGTCCAAGCGTCGGTAACAGGCGTGATGTCGTAACCGCCGACGATGTGTTTGCGGTAAAGCACGATGTCGCTTGGGTCCACAGTGCCGCTTCCGTCCACGTCGCCAAGACCGATTGCGAATGCGTAGGTTGCGGAAATCGTGATAACTTTTTCGTTTGCAAGATTTGCGGTAGCTGCGATAAATGCGTTTTCGCCGCACTTCCATCCGTCGTTTTTGAACCAAGTGTACGCTTTAAGTTCGGGCAAACCTTCTATTGCGCTTACAGCCGTATCGATTGCAACCTTGGCGATGGTGTCGGTCGCAGTCGTATTGTTGCCGTAAGTCAAATTGTAGGTTACGTCTACGTAAGCAAGAGTGCTTGTGTACGTTGCCGTTACGGTAATATCTCCGTTAACGGTAAACGTATAGCCAAGTTCGCGAACTTCTTCGCCGTCCTTCCAACCTGCAAACGTATAAGTATAGTAGTCGTCGGTGCCAAGTACGCTCGTGGGAGCCGTTTCGAAAGAATAAGCAATTTGCGTTCCCGCGTCTACGGTTTTGCTTTCAAGCGCGCTGCCATTGTCGTTATTCCAAGCAATAACGTAAGTCTTTACCCATTGAGCGGTAAGTGTTACGCTTGCGGTAACTGCAACGCCAAACATGTCGCTGTTTGTCCAGCCGTCAAATCTGTAACCTGCCAAAACGGGAGCAGCGGGAGCTGCGGGCGCGTTTTGTCCGTCGAAACGATAAACGGTTGCATACGCCGCAACACCTTCAATCACGTTGTCGCCGTCGTGCGTGCCTTCGGCAAAGGTGATCGTATAAACGGTTTTGGTGGTTGTGGAAGTTCCTTCGTAGTTTACTGCATCACCGGGTATAACGTTCAACGTGTATGCGCCTTCGGCTTGTGCCAAGTATTCCAGAACAGCGTCTTCGCCGTAATTTTCCGTTTTGCCGTCAACCAAAGTGTAAGTAAACTTCACTACTGTGGGCAAATCGATTGCGCCTGTCGAGCCGATCGCCTTTGTGGGGTTGCTCCACTTAATTTTGCCGTCTTCCGAGTAGTCGAACTCCATGGAGGACGCGTCGATTTTAAGTTTGTTGATTGTGATAGTGATTGTTTTTTCCAAGTTGGAGTAGCCAACAACTTCCACCACGATTTTGACTTCGTAAGTGCCTGCGTTTACGATAGCGTTTGCCAATTCTTCCGCAGTTTTAACTTCGCCGCCGAGGTAGTAAACGGGCGTTCCGTGTTCGGCCGCATATGCGAAAGCTAGTTTGTTGTTGTCAAAGTCTTTGGTGATGTTTTGCGGTTCGGTTGTCCAAGCGTTTGCATAGGCAACAACTTTAAGCGTCACCGTTGCGGCAATGGAACTTTCTCCGCCGTAGGTGTAGTTTGCGTTAAGAGCAAGCGTAACTGCAACGTTTTGAGTTTCGCCCACGTTTGTGAGAGAGTGTTCGGCAATGGTAGCCGTAAAGATGTTTTCGTCGCTGTCGTACCCGCGAGCCGTTGCCAAGTTGCCGCCGTTGATTGTCAGTTCCGCAACAGTCCAAGTGAGTGCCGAGCCGGTGACTTGTTTGTCGTTTGCGGTGATAACAATTTCACTATCGGCATTTTTGAGGTCAAACGGAGTGATTGTGATTTCCACCTTCAATTCGCTGCCTTCAAAAGCCGCCGTTGTTGCAACAATCAGTTTGAGGTAATATTTTCCTGCATTTTTAACTTCGTAGCCTTCGCCAACTTCGGTTGCATAGGTGCCGTCCGTGTACCACTTATAGGAAATTGCGCCTTCACCGTCGGCTGTAACTTTGATTTGGTCATGTTCGCCCTTGCCGATAGCCGTGATTGCTTTTCCGTTGTACACAAACGACGTTTTTTCTACGGTGATACTTGCTTGCTTGATAAAGTCAAACGTTTCGGCGGAGGTGCCGATTGTTGTGTCGGCATTCACAAAACCGCTTGCGTGGTTGGTGTAGCAAGTTACGTCCATAAGACCAAATTCACTTGCATCGATTGTTGCCGTCGCGTCGCCGTTAAATTGGTAAACAACGGTAACAAATTCGCCCTTGTAATTGGCGGTATAGCCTTCGCCGTCGCCTTCGATGTACACTTTGTAGTCGGTAACGCCAACGTTGCCGGACTTAACCGCCGTGCCTGCGCCGAAACCGTCCGTGATTGTTACGCTTACGATACTAAACAAAGCCTTGTTGTACTTAAGCGTTGCGATAAACGTGTTGATACCGTCGTTTGCTGTGATAGCATACGTTACAACGATTTGACTTCCGTTTTTAACGTAAATCGTTTTTGCACCGCTTATTTCGTCGGTAACTTCCTTTGAGCCGTCGCCTGCGGCGATAGATTGACTTACTTCAAATTTGGAAGCGACAACGGTAACTTGTTCCCAAGTTGGTCTTTCAAATTCAATTATGCCGTTGTGATTTATAATCTTTCCCTTAACAATTGCTCTGTCGCCGTCTGCCGGTGCGGTTTTACCTGTGGCAACAGACGGCGTAAATATTTGAATTTTGTACTTCGCTTCGTCCAATCCGCCAACAATCAAATAGAAGTTACTTCCGATTGTTTTGATTGTGCCTGTAAGGGTTACTTCTTCTTTATTGTTATAATAATTGTCCTTTGCAATTTTGCTATCGAAGATTTTCAATACAAGGTTTTCGTCTTCCGTTTTTCCGCAGCCGTTTGTGCAAACGTGGTCGGCACCGTAAGCGTGGGCAAGTTTTGCAATTGCTATGGGTGCGCTGATTACGCTTGACATATCTTCGGTGGAAGAAAGCACTCCGCAAGCGGGGCATTCCCAATATTCTTCCGCGCCGTCCGCCAAGCAGGTTGCTTCAACTCTGTCGTGCTTAATCTTTCCTGCATGAGCGCAATCTACCATAACGGTGATACGGAACTCGTCCATAAGTTCGGCAGGCACGGCAATGGTTGCCATAAGTGCAGAACCGTCTACTACGAGATTATCTCCGTCAAGCGAAGAAACAATATAATTAAGCGTACCATCTACACCGGTAATGGTCAAATCATAAGTTTGACCGGGATAGATTGGATTACCTGCCTGTCCGAGTTGCGCAGTCAATTCCGCTTGATTGCCGATGGAAATTATTGCTTGCCTATCTGCACCAGAAAGTTTTACGCCGTTTACGTAGATATTTGCAATTGCAGAACTTTCGATATCTTCATATCCGCACACCGAGCAAACCCCGGTTTTCATTGTGGTATCGGCATCCAAAGTCCAATCAAAGGTGTGTCCGAGAGCGGGAATTGCGGTTTCCGTAAGTTCGGTTGTGGCGGCGGCATCTGCAAAACTCTTTCCGCACGTGCAGGTATAGTATTCCACATTGCCGGCTTCCGTGCAGGTTGCAGCTTTTTCGGCGGTGTGAGTCAACTTGTCTGCGCTGTGGTCGCAAGCAGCCGCCTGTTTATAGATCTGGACGGCCGTTTGACCGCTTTTGTAGCAACAAAATCTTTCTTGTCCACTTCCTGCATTATACTGCAATGCTCTTTCAGTGTTGCTTACTTTTATTTTAATTTCGGCATTTCCACTTGAAGAAAAAGTAACCGACCATTTTGAATTAGTGTCAATGCTGTCTTTCAAATATAAGCTGTTAGAGTTTGCCGTCAATGCTAGATATTTATTATCTGCATCTTTGAAAGAAACGGTGCCATCGTCATTTTCAATCACTTGCAATACATACGTTCCTGCAGGTTCAGACGAATATGTTGCGTATGATCCGATATTTTTGGAAGTCACCCCTGTCAATTCCGTTTTTTTACTTTCACAAACAATAATAACGGAGTCTCCGTCCGCTATTGAGGTAACTTTTTCAAAAGTTCCTTCTGCCTTTGCGGTTTGGGTGTCGGCGACGGTTAGCGCGGTCAAAGCTAGCGCAAACGTCATCACCAACGCAAGCAAAACGCACAGCAGTGTTTTGTTGGTTTTTGTCATTTTTGATATTTTTCCTCCCGTTTTTATTTTGTGTTTATGTTTTTTCGGCTTGTTGCCGTAAAAGCCAAATGCAGTGATTAAAAATTGTTGTGTTGTGTGTGATAAGTTGGCACCAAGGGAGAATGCGTAACCCAAAAGGCACGTTGGCGCCTTCCACCGCTGACGCGTCCACATTCACACTCGGAAGGAGGCTTTGCAACAGCGGTTTGTAACAATTGGCTTTGCAATACCTATAGCACGACTACAATGTTTCCGTTCCCGGGGATGTTTCGACTGCGCTCAACATGACACATTGGAAGCCAATTGTAGCAATTGTTAGTCAACAAAAACGTCAAGACAAACAATGCTGCAATTTCACTAGCGTATACATGCTTCAGGTCATACATACGAACCCGTAAAACCCGGCTTGCCGGTCATGTTGAGAAACCTATGTGGCGGTTGTTAGTCAACAAAAACATCAAAGCAACATGCAGCAAGCGTTGCAATGTCTACTAGCATAAATGCTCAACCAATTTGGCGCTCGTTCCAACGAAGCCGCCCTCGGCGGTGATCGAACTAAAAATTAAAAGCCACCGAAGGCATTTGCGCATTGCGTTGCGCGGCTGTGCGTTCAGTGGCGTTGGTTGTGGTTTATTCAGTTTGGACAAAAATGTCGCTTTGGGCAAAGGGGTACACTGCGTCGTTGTTGTGTACTCCGTCCGTAAACGTGCGTGCAACAGGCATACTTTTTGTGTTTGCGGTTGCCGTCATCGCTTTGCTCTCCCCAAAGTCGCTTTTTATTGAATTATATCAAATCTTGATAGAAATTGCAAGCATATATTATAATTTGCTTAAAAAAGATTGAAAAAAGAGTCCGACCGCCGGCATAGCCGGTTGCACTGTTTCGTATGCCAAATTGGAACAAACATTATGTTGTTGATATTGCCGTGTTTGTTTCTTGATGTTTTTTGTTGACTCAATGATGCCACTATGGCTTCCAATATGTCATGTTGAGCGGAGCGAAGCGCAGTCGAAACATCACCGGGAACGGACACCTTGTGAACTTCGGCAGTGTGTTGCAATATACTGTCTATTTTCCATAAGGTCCCTTTCCAGGGGATCCTTCGACAGGCTCAACATGACCGGCAAGCCGGTTTCACATGTTCGTATTCAATGCTGTCGCTTGCAAATAGTAATTGGCATTGAAATGCCCACCAACATAAACACTCAATCAACTCCGCATACGAACCAACTGAATCCACCCTCGGCGGTTGACAAAAAATGTTACAAGTTATATCATTATCTATTATGGAAAAAGACGTTATCATTTTGGGCATTGAAAGCAGTTGCGACGAAACTGCCGCTGCGGTTGTGAAAAACGGCAGGCAGATACTTTCCGACGTGGTGCTGAGCCAAATAGACATTCACAAATTGTACGGCGGCGTTGTGCCGGAAATTGCCGGGCGCAACCATGTGGAAGCCATAGACAAAGTAGTTATGAAAGCTCTTGCCGACGCAAACATCACCATTGCGGACGTGGACGCCGTTGCCGTGACCTACGGCGCGGGGCTTGTTGGGGCGTTGCTTGTGGGCGTATGCTATGCAAAAGGTTTGGCGCAAGCGGCGCAAAAACCGCTTATTGCCGTAAACCACATAGAGGGGCATATTTGCGCAAACTACCTGACCTACGCAGATTTGACTCCGCCATACCTATGCTTGCTTACCAGCGGCGGACACACCGCCATTGTGAAAGTTACCGACTACGACGAGTACGACGTGCTGTGTAGCACCGTGGACGACGCCGTGGGCGAAGCGTTTGACAAGGTTGCGCGCGTTTTGGGATTGCCCTACCCCGGCGGTCCAAAAGTGGACGAACTGGCAAAGCGCGGAAAACCGACCTACAAGTTCCACTCGGTTGTGATTTCCAACGGCAATTTTAGTTACAGCGGACTGAAAACCTCCGTGATAAACCTAATACACAACGCCGAGCAAAAAGGCGAAGCCCTTTGCGCCGAGGACGTGGCGTGCAGTTTTTCCCACGCGGCGATTGACGGACTTGTGCAGAAGTTGGACGAATTTGTGCATACCACCGGGCTTACCACCGTTGCCGTTGCCGGCGGAGTGGGCGCAAACAGTTACCTGCGGCAACGCATGGCGGAGTTTGAGGCAAAAGGCTTGCGCGTGTGCCTGCCAAAACTTTCCCTTTGCGGAGATAACGCCGCAATGATTGCCTCTCGCGGATACTACATGTTCCTGCGCAATCGGTTTGCAGATTTGACGCTGAACGCCGCCCCCACACTTAAACTGCGCGGAGAAAAACCGGCAAAGCCGGCTCTGTAGGTTCGTATGCAAAGTTGATTGAGTGTTTGCAACGATTGGCGTTGCAATGCCGACTACTAATTCACACAACGCCGATTGGAAAAACCAACAAAAGAAACTCCACAGCAAACAGCCGCGTTTTGGCGGCAATACTTATCGACAACCACTATGAAAAAACAACAAATCGAACGCATTTGCGCCAATCCCGAAAAGGGGCTTAGTTCCGCCGAGGTTCAGTTGCGCAAAAAACAAAAACTTACCAACAAAACAAAAAAATCCGTGGGTAAAAGTTACTTGCAAATTTTGGCAAGCAACGTTCTTACCTTTTTCAATTTATTGGGACTTATCATTTTTGTGCTGATGCTCATTTGCCGCGCCTACAGCGACATGCTTTTTGTTGTGGTAATCTTGGCAAACACCGTTATCGGAATTTTCCAAGAGGTGCGCAGCAAACTTGCCGTGGAAAAACTTTCGGTTGTGAACGAACCCGTTGCCGAAGTTATGCGCGACGGCAAAAAACAAACCATTAGCACCTTTGACGTGGTGCTGGACGACATCGTGCTACTTTCGGCAGGCAAACAAATTTGCTGCGACTGCGTGATAACGAGCGGCGAAATTGAAGTGAACGAAAGCATGCTGACGGGAGAAAGTTTGCCCGTCAAAAAAAGAACGGGCGACGCCCTTTTTGCCGGCAGTTTTGTGGTTAGTGGCAGTTGCACTTCTCGCGCCGAAAAAGTGGGAAAGGAGTGCTACGCCGAAAAACTTTCCGAAAAAATTAAAAAGGCAAAAACGCCCGATTCCAAAATTATCGGCGGCGTGAAGTTGATAATAAAAATTATCGCTATTTTCATTTTCCCTTTGGGCATTGCAACCTTTTTGCTCAGTCCGCAACTTGCCGAAATTGCAAGCGGCACTAACATCTTTGCCGAGTACGTGCGACACAATGCCGAAATCGTCGCGCGTGTGAACAACGCCATACGAACCGCATCCGGCAGTATGATAGGCATGGTACCCAGCGGAATGGTTTTGCTCACCGGCGTTGCGTTGGCACTTTCCGCTTTTAAGTTGGCAAACCGCAACGTGCTTGTGCGAGAGTTGCCCTGCATAGAAATGCTTGCCCGTGTGAACACGATTTGTTTGGACAAAACAGGCACCATCACCGACGGAAGCATGTCGGTGGAAAAAATCCTGCCGATTGCCGCGGATGAGAACACAACAAAAACTTATCTGGCAACCCTTCTTGCCGCCACGCAGGACAAAAACGCAACGGCAAGCGCAATTTCCTCATACCTGGGCGATCAAACGCGATTGGACTACTCCGCAGCGCTGCCGTTTTCTTCCGAAAAAAAGTACTCCGCCGTACAAATCGATGGCGTGGGAACGGTTGCTTTGGGCGCGCCGGAATTTATGTTCGACCATGTGGAAACATCCGTTGCCGAACAGTGCGAAAACTTTGCCAAACACGGTTTACGCGTGCTTGCGGTTGGCATTAGCAAAAAACAAATTTCCGACGGCAAAGTTACAAACTTGAAGCCTGTTGCACTTGTCGTTCTTGCCGACACCGTTCGTTCCGATGCACCCAAAATCATCGGTTGGTTTGCCGAAAACCACGTGGACGTAAAAGTTATTTCCGGCGACAATCCGCTGTCCGTTTCGGTTATAGCCGCTAGCGCCGGCGTGCCCAACGCCGACAAGTACGTTTCGTTGGAAGGCATGACCGACGAACAAGTTATTGCTGCCGCTACGCAGTACACCGTGTTCGGCAGAGTTACCCCTGAACAAAAAGCCTTGATTGTTTCCGCGCTGAAAGCCGCAGGCAAAACCGTTGCAATGACAGGTGACGGTGTAAACGATATTTTGGCAATGAGGGAAAGCGACTGCGCAATTTCCGTCGGTAGCGGCACTGACGCCGCCAAAACCGTGGCAAACCTCGTGCTTACCGACGACAAGTTTTCCTCCCTGCCCAAAGTGGTTGCCGAGGGCAGGCAGGTAGTGAACAACATCCAAAACAGCGCAACTTTGTTTTTGACAAAAACCATAATGACCGTGCTACTTACAATTCTCACCATTTGTTTGCCTAGCTACGACTACCCGTTTACCCCCGCAAACCTGTACGCAATCGAGTTGTTCGTTATCGGCATACCGTCGTTTTTGCTGACCTTTAAGCCTAACAACGAACTTATAAAAGGCAACTTCCTAAAATCCGTTTTGCTGCGCTCGCTGCCCGGCGGATTGGCAATGTTCCTTTCGGTTGCGTTTGTGTACGTTTTCGGCAGGGTTATGGGGCTACAATCCGCCAACGGAGTTTTTGACCGCTATCAACTTTCCACCGTGGCAATGTTTGCAATGACCTTCACCGGGCTTGCCAACTTGTGGCTGTTGCTTTTGCCCGTGAACAAATTTAACGCCGTTGTGGGCGCAATTTCCACAGTAGGCACGGGCGCGCTGTTTTTGTGCATCGAAAAAATATTCAACGGCATTTTTAAGCCGTCGCCCGGCAAAGAAATGCACATAATTTACCATATACCGAACGGCGCAATCGTCTACATTGTCCTTGCCGTGGTAATCATGGCGGCTTTGGCATTTTTGGGAAACCGGCTGCTGAACAAATCCATTGCAAAAACCGCTGTTTAACATAAGGAGATTTTATGCAACTACTTGTTCCTTCGGCATACGGACTGGAAGCCGTTGTAAAACGTCAACTTGCTCTTTTGGGCTACCCCGACACGCGCGCTTTGGACGGAAGAATAATTGTGGAAAACGCCGATTGGACGGACGTGGCTCGCATAAATATGTTTGTTAGAAGCGGCGAACGAGTGCTTGTTCGTCTTGCGGAATTTGCCGCCGAAACCTTCGACCAACTGTTTGACGGCATAAAAAGTATTCGTTGGGCGGACTACGTTTCTCCGCACGGCAAAATTACCGTCATCACCAAAACCGTGGACAGCGCGCTTACCGCTCACCACGCAATTCAATCCATCGGCAAAAAGGCAATTGTTTCGGCTTTCGGCACTTTGCCCGAGGACGGCGAAGAATACGTTGTGGAACTTGCATTTAGCAAAAACGTTTGCTCGGTAAATCTGGATACCAGCGGCGTGGGACTGCACAAACGCGGATATCGCACCCTCGCTTACACCGCTCCGCTAAAAGAAACCACCGCCGCGGCACTTGTTGACCTTTCGGTGTGGAATCCGGACAAGATGTTTACGGATTTGTTTTGCGGCAGCGGCACACTTCCCATAGAAGCCGCCCTAAAAGCGCTTAAAATCGCACCCGGCATAAACCGCTCCTTTGCCTATCAAAACTGGGTAACCGTTCCTGCTAACGCCTACGAACTTGCCCTTGCCGAAGCCAAGGACGTTGCCGTGATGCGCCAACTGAACATCATAGGCGCGGATATAAACCCCAAAGCCATAGAAATTGCCAACTTCCACGCAACACAGGCAGGCGTTGCCGATTTTGTGAAGTTTAACGTGCGCGCGGCGGAAAATTTTATTTCACGCAGCAGTTACGGCGTAAACGTTTCCAATCCGCCTTACGGGGAGCGCATCGGCAATGCCGACGAAGTGCAACAAACGGCAAAAAACATGGGCAAACTGTACCGCAGTTTGGACAAATGGAATTTCTACTTCCTTTCCCCCTATCAAGATTTTGAAAAAGATTTCGGTCGCCGCGCCGACAAAAAGCGTTATATCTTTAACGCCGGCATAAAGTGCAGTTACTACACGTTTTGCGGCCCCAAACCGAAAAAATAGACGCTCGAAAACACCAACGCCCTACTGTTGCTTTTCTATAACCACCCTGCAACGCTCTAATGTGGCAGCGCGCGACAGTTACCTGCAAAAACTTCTCTCTCGCGACAAGACGGTGGGAATTGCAATTGAACCCGCCGCAAAAAAATGTAGCAATTCAGCCCAAACACATCAACTATCGTCTATCGGCAGTAGTCTAAAACGATATTCTACTTTCGTTTAACTTCGGCGGCGCATAGTGTTTTAACGCTGTTGCTACTGCCTACACTCCGAAACTTTGCGTGGAAATCAAAACCGTTGCGATTGAAAGTATAATTCACCAAGACAACCAAAACGGCCGTTCGAAAAGGACGGTCGTTCGTATAGCCTTGCGGCGGTAGTCATCGATAAACGCGGTTTTTATGGTAACGAATCGGGCAAAGACTGCTTTTTTTCGCAATTTTATAAAAACACGACAATTTATTAAAAAATCGTTGATTTTTGTTTTATTATATGATATTATTTGAATATAGAAATATACAGGTGTAAAAACGGGAGATGGTATGTGTTGGAACGAAGAAAAGTTTTTAAGAACATATAAGGGTTCAACGACGTTTGTTTATGAAGAAAAGCAATATTATCTATTGTTTTTGGAATTATTGAAGGACGAGAGATTGTTAAGTCATATTCGGTTTGCAAACGATACGCTTGCAATACCGCCGTTAAAATCATTTGTGTTATACGAACGCGACGTGTTGAAAAAAGACGTTTTTACAAAAGAAATGAGTAGAAACGCAAAGCGTGGGCTAGGCGCGTGTTTTGGGTATTTATACAAAGAAATATACGGCGGTTACGCGGCTGAGCAAGGGTGGGTTAACGATAAGGTAACAGGTATAAAAACTGCTAGTTTTTACGTAAAAACAAAGTGATAGGGATAGAATATTTATGTTGTTTTATAAAGAAAGGCAAATTAACCAGATATCAAAATATAACGACGTTGTAAAGTCGAGATTAAAAGACGACGGGTTAGCCGTTATTTTAAAAGGACTCTCTCCCGAACCCTATATGGGCAAATTCGAGCATGAGAAAATATCTTGTAGTTGCACCGGCAGAAAAACCGAAAAAAGATGGTGTAGATGTCTTGTAAACAGCCAACAAAAAAGCTTAACTGAAACATGTAAAAATTGCGATTTGAAAAATATTTATGCAAAACCCGTTGAAAACGCTGTTTTTCGTGATTTTGAAGTAAAAGTTGCAAATAATAAAGGGGTCGGAGCGATTGACTTGATTATGGACTATTGCGGTAAAACTTACGCCGTCGAAACGAAAAGACCGGATAGTGATGAAACCGTTTTAAGAATGGTCGCCGAAATAATCACGTACGTTTATTGCTCCGGCAAAGAAATGAATAAAGCGATTATGTTTGTAAAGGGTAGCAAACAGTATAGTCAGTGGGTTGGAATACGAAACGGAAAAGATTATAAAAATAAAGCGTGCGCCGAACTGCGCGAGATAGTTAAAAAGAACGATATAACGGTATTTTGTTTAGAAGATTTAGGCGACAGATATCACCTAGAAATATTAGATTAACAGAACACGACGGCATTTAGCCGTCGTCGTTTTAAGGCGTTGCAAGGTGAGAAAATAAACATTCAAATACAATGGAGTGACTTTACTGGGGTATAAAATGCAATTACAATATAGGATTCTTCGCGGAGAGCGAGAACTGACGGGTAATTTAATCGAGTTTTCATTATATAATACAAAGATTCTTGTGGAATGCGGAAAAAGTCTTTGTTCGTCGCCGTCGTTAACGGAAACGGAGCAAATTGTCCTTACAACGCGTTACGATGCGGTTATAGTTACGCATAATCACGCGGATCATAACGGGCTTGTGCCTTTGGTGAATAAGCAAATCCCCGTATATATGGGCAGAATATCGAGAGAACTTTTTTGCTTGCAGCATGCCGGGACGGATGTGTCTAATTTTTGTACGTATTACGACGGGGTGCCTTTTTGCGTGGGAAACATTCGTATTACGCCTTATTTTTGCGACCATTCCGCTCCGGATAGTTATATGTTGCTTATCGAAGGTAACGGCAAAAGTATTCTTTATACGGGGGATTTTCGTGCTACGGGAAGAAAATCGTTTGACGCGCTATTAGACAGATTTCCTGAAAAAATCGATACGGTGATTGCAGAGGGAACAAACTTTTTTTCGGATAAAGTTTTTGGAGAACGGGCGTTGGAACAAAAATTAACAGACGTACTTAATCATACGGGAAAACCCGTGTTTCTTATCGCGTCAACGACTAATATCGATCGAATAGTGAGCGTATATAAAGCATGCGTGCGTTCGGGAAGAGAGTTTTTAATCGATATTGAAGAAGAGCGTATTCTTGAAATTATGGGGGAAACCGTTCCTAAAGCAAAAACGTTTGATAAAGTCAAAGTTTATTATCCTAAACCGATTACGAAGGAGTTGCCTTTTTGCGACGTCAGAGAAAAATCGGTTGCGATTCGTACGCTGGTTGCGAAAACCGACTATGTTATGCTGATTAAAACGTCGACGTTACCGTATTTAAAAAAATTAGCGAATCTCGGTGCAGACCTAAAAGGTGCAACGCTGGTTTATTCTTTATGGACCGGGTATCTTGAAACGGCAACGATGCAAAGGTTTATTGCGGAAATAAAGCAGTTGGGTATGAATGTGGTAAAATTACACGCTTCGGGACACGCCGATAAAAATACGATAAAAAAACTTTTGATTCGTTGTTGTCCGAACGAAGTTGTTTGGGTACATACTCCGTTTGAGAAGTTTGATGTTTAAAAATATTTATGGCAACGCTAAACAGCACGTATTATGACGCAATAAAGGGATCCGGGAAAATGAAGATTTTGATAACGAGCAGAAAAAAGATAGAGCAGATGACGGAAGTGTCGTTGGGGAAAAATGTGGCGTTAATAAGCATTTGCGATACTGATTTAGCGTTTGCAAAACCGAGTTTTAAACCGGTCGCAACGTTGCAAGTTCGATTTAACGACGTATATTTTGATGACTTAGTAAAGCCTGCTACCAAAGAAGATCTATTAAAGCTCGAAACAAAGTATTGTATGATAACCGACGATATTGCTAAACGAATAGCCGAGTTTTATTACGGGTTGCCTGCCGACATAGATATGCTTATTTGTCAATGCGAGTACGGACAATCTCGTAGCGCGGCGGTAGGCGCGGCCATTCTTGAATTCAAGTCAAAGAAAGGGATTGATATTTTTTCAAACGATAAATATTGTCCGAATAAACTGGTTTTCAGAAAAGTTTTAAAAGCATTAAAAAATCTTGCCGTTGAAAAAGGTTAGTAAAAAACAATTTGCGGTTTGTGATACCGCTCCTTAACAAGCGTGATATTTCTGCGGACTTCACGAGATATTGTACCGGGACTTCTTCCTAACAATTTAGCAATTTCTCTACAAAGATTATCCAGAATTGTAATATTCTCGTATACAACAACGCTCTTCTATGGTAATATGGTCATAATAGTTCAGGCATTACTCCTTATTTGTTTGTTGGTAGCTACCTTATATCGCAGTTTTGCATGAACTGTTTTTCCATTTTCAAGTGTTGCGCTTGAAAGTATTTTTTTCCAAACAAAAAGCGGCCGTTGCAAGTTTGCAGCGATCGCATGTTTTTATTTTGTAGTTTTTTTTCTATCTTTGCGCGATAAGGCGTTTTATGTAGGGCATGTTGCAGTTTTGCAAGTCCACCATCACGAACAAATCCACACTGCCGAATGAGGTATCCGTGAACGTTTGAGAGGACAATCTTCCGCCGACTTGCGTATATGCCTTGAACAACGGCGGCAACTTTCGGCGCACTTCGCCCTTATCGTATTGGCTCTCGTCCAAAAGTTCCATGGGGGCAAGCACGTCACGACTGGTTATTTTGTAACTTTCGTCTATGCCGAAGTTATGCGCCAAGTAGCTGACTTCTTGCAAAAATTCGTTGCGGTCGGTGCCGTTAAAACTCACATCGCCGATCAAATAGCGATAGCCGTTATCCAGCGCATAATTCAAAATGAATTTCCACAGCATCATAACCACTATGCCGCCGCGATACTCCTTTTTGACTATCGCACGGCTTAACTCGCACATTTTTTCGCCGCGACTTTTAAGTTCGTCTATGTTGTACTCGTCCTCGCAAATAAATTTGCCGCTGCCAACCGCTTCGGTTGTGAGCATCCTATAATACCCCACAACTTCGCCGCTTTCGTTGTCCGTTGCAATTATGTGCAATGCCTGTTCATCCACGGAGGAATAGTCCGTGTTCTGCTCGTTGGCGGCGTCGCCATTGTATTCCGTAAACATTTGACAGCGAAGCCTTTTGGCGGCAAGCAATTCTTTTTCGCCATCTGCAAATTTTACCGTAAATTTTTCTGCCATAGATTCCTCCCGTGTTGTAAACTGCTGCAACTTGTGATGCCCCGCTATCTATTGTAAATTTTATCCCTAATATCTTTAACCTGCGCGGCGGTTACGTCGTTGGTTTTGCATTCCTCGCTGATTTTATCTCTCGCATGAATGATGGTTGTGTGATCGCGTCCGCCAAAGTACTCCCCAATGGACACAAGCGGCATGGATTGCCCCAAAATATCGCAAATGAGGTACACGCAAATTTGGCGCGGAACGACGATTTCCTTGTTTTTCTTTTTGCCGATAAGGTCTTCCTTTTTAACCCTAAAATACTCGCACGTTGCCTGAACGATGTGTTCTATCGTGATGACATCCTGCGTGGAATCGGCATAATCTTTCAGCGCGTCGTTGACGATTGCAAGGTCGTTGGGATCGCCTCCGACCAACGTGGAATAACTTACTATTCGGTTAAGCATTCCTTCCATTTCTCTTATGTTGCTCGTTATGCGTTCGGCAATCAACTCCAACACTTTTACGTTGACGTTGTACCCTTTTGCTCCGCACTTCTTTTGCAAAATGGCAATTCTCGTTTCCAAGTTGGGTGGCTGAATATCCGCAATAACGCCGGTTGCAAAACGAGTTTTTAGGCGCTCTTCTATCTTTATTTCCTTGGGCGGACGGTCGCTGCTCAAAATAATTTGCTTATCCGCCAAGTACAACTCGTTGAAGGTGTGGAACATTTCTTCCTGCGTGCCTTCCTTGTTGGCAAGAAACTGCACGTCGTCCATCATAAGCACGTCCAACTTGCGATACTTTGCGCGGAAGTTCTTCATCGCGTTGGGATCGGTGTTGTTGTGGATGGATTCGATAAACTCGTTTACGAATTGATCGCAGGTTACGTACATTATTTTCTTTTCCGGGTGGTTACGCTGAATGTAGTTGCCTATTGCGTGCATAAGGTGCGTTTTCCCTAGCCCCACGCCGCCCCACAAAAACACGGGGTTATATTTGGATCCGGGAGTTTCGGCAACGGCGCGCGCAACCGCTTCAGCATACTCGTTGCTTTTGCCGACGACAAAGTTTTCGAACGTGTACTGCGAAACGAAGCAAGCGTTGTTTTCCACGTCGGCAACGTAACTGTTGCTGACGGGAATATCCACTTCCTTTTCCACTTTGCCCAGGTTGGGAACGTCGTCCTCGGTGATGATTTCCACGTCGATTATGGACGGGAACACCTTTACGGTGCATTTTTTGATGATTTCCTTATAGTTACGGTCCACGATGTTTTTGAGCGCACGATTTTCCGTAAGCAAAATCAACCTGTCGTGATAGATCCCGACGGGCTGCAACGTGTTTATGTACAGGTCGTAAGTCAAGGTTGTCACCTTGGACTCGGCTTCGAGCAAAATATTGCTCCAAATTTGATTGAGTTTTAACATGGTTTTTTCATTATACTACACTTTTCTACATTTTGCAACCCCGCCGGTGAAACCTGTTTCGCAGGTTGGTGTGCAATATAGGTTGTTAATTTATAGTTGTTGACATTGCAAAGTTTATGCCGTGCCGTTGTCTATTATGCGACGATAATTTTGCCGGGAACAAAACGACGTCGGCAAACAAAAGCGTTTGCCGACGGATACGATTATTAAAATTATTCGTTTGTGTTTTTAAATTCGATTGCTTATTCTGCCTGTTAGTCGGATGTACCAGCGTTTGCGGCAACGGTTGCGGCTTGCGCCTCGTTACGCAATTTGAGTTGTTTGATGTACTTTGTCCACTTGATGTAGCCATAGGTTGTGTTTGTGATATAGCCGGCTTTAAGCACCAACAAAATCCACTGACCTGCCATTATGTTGATAACCGTTTCGATTATGCAGCAAATGTACCAAGCAATCCACTGCTCGCGGTAGCGCAACAAAATCAGCACGCCGTTTACTATGCCCACTGCCGAGGCGCACGCGTCCAAGTAGCAAGCGATGTTTTTGGCTTGAACGTTGTTAGCAAAAATGCCGCCGGGAACGTCCAAAAAGGTGAGAAGATAGCCAACGCCCACCGTCCAAACGGCAATGCCCAACACGATAAGCACGTCCTGCCACGGGGTAAGTTTTTTGACGACGGTAACTTCCTCGTCCTGTTGGTCGGGGTGGCGATTCCACACGATAAAACTGATGATGTCGCAAGGAATCCAAAACAGCAAGGTAACCGCCATTGTTGCAAAGCGGTACGCGCAAAACACGCAAACCAAAATTTCCACAACTTCCACCGCAAGCGAAACGATGAAGTTCCATTTACTTTGTTTGGAAATGAGCAGTTCGCACGCAACGTTAAGCACCACGTCCAAGAGGTACAAAAACGTTATCCATTTTACGTTTACAAAGTATTTTAGCGGATTTTCCGTTACGGTTGTGCTGCCGAACGTTCCCTCGTTGAAAGTTACGCCGCTTTGCTCGAACACCGTTTCGCCGCCGCCCGAGAGCAACGTTACGTGAATTTCGGCGTCATCGCTATCGGCATAGCCCACAAAAACGATATTCATGTCGGCTTTTAAGGGCGCGGGCAATTTTAGCGACGTTGTGTTTTTGTCGCCTGCCAAAACGGTGTATTCGTCGTAGCCGAGGTAGGAAACGTCGTAGTAGGTTACTCCTTCCGCGTCCTCGTAGTTGCCGTCGGCTTTAAGTTCGGGAGTATAGTAAAAACCGCTTATAACAAACTCTCCCTTGCTGCCTTCGAAGTTTGCCGAAACTGCCTCGTAGGAAGAGGTGTTTGCGCATTTTATTGCCACGTTATAATCCGGATCGTCCGTTTCCGGAAAAATGAAACTGAACACTATTGCCAAAATCAATATGGAAAAGAACCATATTTTTTCGTACGTGGAAAAATAGTGCCTCATATCTTTGCATCTTTGACCAAAACTTTTCTTCTTGTGATCCATCGGACTTTCCTCCAAAATCTCCTTTTTCCGATTTTTCTTGTTGTTTTTCTTGGCAGTTGAAATTTGAACCCGCCGTGTTTATAATCGCGCCCAAGTGCCGCAGTACATTGTTATCGTCGCTTGCTCTGTACGGTCCAGTACGCAGATGGCGCTTAACCTAAAAAGTAGTGAAAGCGTTAAACCCCCACGTGCCGCCAAGGTTAAACGAAAATGGCATACTCGTTTATTTTATACTACTCCCAATGGCAATTGACTTATTTTGACGAAATTGCCACTTACTTTTGCAATGAGTTCAAATGCAATTGATACTACCTTTGCAATAGTAAACGGCAGATTTGCCGCTTTCCGCGACTGTCCTGTGTTGCATGCCTCACGTAGACGAGAGTTAAACTCCAAAAACGATTTGTTGCCGCAATAGTAAGTTCACACATTGCCAACAGGCAAAATCGCTTTCCGCATTTGTTTGTTCGACAGCGCGCAAAACGCTCCAAATTTGTTTTGCGCTTTTTCTTTGCGGCGGCGTTGGCTGCTCAAAAAAACAACTCTCAAATGATACCACACCGCAAAATAACTGTCAAACCGACAAGACTGTTATAGCAAATTTTACATCCCAAAAACAAAAAAACCGTACCCTCGAAAACCGATAATGCTTTCGAGGGTACATTAAGTTTTGAATTTAGCCTAATTTTACAGTTTTTCCAAAAGGTCGCTACGTAGTTGTGCAAATTCCTGCGTGGATTTGTCCTCCGTTTGGTTGGCTTCCACAATTTGACGTTGCAAGTCTTTGGTGAGTTTGAAGCGAAAAGCAATAAGTATGCCGATTGCCATTATGGCTATGGGCAGCAAAATAAACGTCAGTTTGATGGCAAGTTGCGCCGAATCCGACTGCGCCACGGGCAAAAGTTGCACGGAGCCGTTTCCGACGGTGTACTTCCATTTTTCCAAACCGTTTTCCCAAATGCCGCTCATTCCGTTGATTGCGGATATGCCGCTGTTTTGTGTGAACTCGGCAATAGTTACGTATTCGGTTTCCTGATAGCCGGCTAGGCCTATGATTGCCGGCGGAATTGCCAAACCGATTGCTTGCGCGGTCGTATTCAAAAAGTTTGTAAGTCCGCTAAACGCGCCTTCCGTGCGATTGCCAAAATACAACTCTCCCACGTCGCACACGTCACCGAAACTGCTGTGCGGCACAAACACCGTTCCGCCGATGCCGAAGCCCAAAAGCAATCCGGTAACTATTAGCAGCCAATCGGGAGATCCGACTTGTGTGGAAATGAACTTAACTCCGTTTTCCGTAACCGTGTTGATTGCCGTTTCGGCAGGCAACAACAGCATAAGTGCGGCAAGCACAATCCAAATGGTTGCGCCGGTGATATAGGCAAATCGTTTGGATTTTTTCTTGATTAGGAACAAATAAAACGGCAAGGCGAATATTTGCGCCACAAACATCATTGCGGCTGCCACCGTTGCGATGGGAAATCTGCTGCCGCTTGGACCGAGCGTCGTCACTTCCGCGTAGGTCATACGACGAAGATAAAAGTCGCAAAACGTGAAGAAGAAACTGGACATAACCGCCATTGCCATGGACGTGCACATTTGCATACCCAAATATTGACGATAAGTTTTAACTTTGAGCGGTTGCAAAAAATCTTTTATGTTCAGTTTGGTTTTTACTGCAGGCGTTACGATTTGTTCCTTGCTGAACAAAGCCGTGATCAGTATCGACACCATAAATATGACGCCGAAAACGCTTGCCATTATTATGTAGCAAACGCCGTTATCTCCCTTTGTGGGAGACGCGATCATACCGGGAACGGCTACGCAAATTATGCTGGAAATAAGACTGAACGCCAAACGCACCGCATTTGTGTTGTTACGCTCGTTAAAATCGTCGGTCATTTCGCTTGCGTGCGAATAGTACGGGATAAGCACTAAACTTTGCGCCGTTGCGTACAGCATGTAAGTTATGATAACCAATACGCATTTCCAAAATACGCTTGTGGTGACCAAGTTCCAAGGGAAGAACAACAAAATCATTCCCACGCACACGCATGGAGCAAACACCAGCATAAACCATCTGCGTTTGCCGAATTTCCCGGGTTGTTTGCCGTCTGTGATTTTGCCGATAAACGGATCGATGATGCCGTCCCAAAGTTTGGAAATAAGCAAAATCGGCGTTAGCCACACCATCGGCACGCCCACAACAAGCGTCAAAAACGGTGTAAACAAAAAGTTGATGATATTAAAACTGCCGCCACCGAAAATATCTCCGCAAGCAAAAGCAATTTTGTTGCCGAGTTTAACTTTTCCGCTTGGGGCGGTTTTGGACTGTTCTACGGTACACATTTTTCCTCCTAAATAATCGAATAGACTAATAGCGACGGTCATCTTTGGAATAATCCGTTTTAGCTCAAATGCCAAGTTTGCGATTATACGGCAAAATTTCGTTTTTGTTTCTTTTTGCCGAAACGCACCGCTATTTCGTTTGTAAACGGCACTATACGTTGAACCTGAACAATACCACGTCGCCGTCTTTTATCACATAGTCCTTGCCTTCGCTGCGAACTTTGCCGTGTTCCTTGGCTTGGTTGTATCCGCCTGCTTCCATCATCACTTCGTACGGGACGATTTCGGCGCGGATGAACCCTTTTTCAAAGTCGCTGTGAATTTTGCCTGCCGCTTGCGGCGCTTTTGTACCTTCCTTTATCGTCCATGCGCGGGTTTCCTTTTCGCCTGCGGTAAGATAACTGATTAGGTGCAAAAGTTTGTAGCACTTTTTAACAAGCCTGTTAAGACCGCTTTCTTCAATACCGTAACTTTCCAAAAACATTGCCTTTTCTTCCGGAGCAAGGTTGGAAAGTTCCTCCTCCACCTTGGCGCAAATAACCAACGTTTCGGCGTTTTCCGATGCGGCTTTTGCCTCAACCTCCTTAACAAGGTCGTTTTCCGGCTTGCCCAAATCGCTTTCGGCAATGTTTGCGGCATAAATTACCGGTTTTGCCGTGAGCAAAAACATTTCTTCCACGGCGGCTTGCTCGTCCTCGTCCAAATCCATTGTGCGGACGGGTTTTTCCTGCTCCAACCACGCAAGTATTTTGGTGAGCAATTCGGCTTCGATTTTGTACTTCTTTTCGCCGGTTTTTTGCATATTAACCGCTTTGTTCAATCTGGCGGTAACCGTTTCCACGTCGGCAAGAATCAACTCCAAATTGATTGTTTCCATATCGGAAACGGGATCGATTTTGTCCGAAACGTGAGTAACGTTGCTGTCCGCAAAACATCTTACGACGTGAACGATTGCGTCCACCTCTCTTATGTGGGACAAAAATTTGTTGCCCAGTCCCTCGCCGTGGCTTGCGCCTTTTACCAAACCTGCGATATCCACAAATTTCAGATAGGTCGGCGTGATTTTTTTGCTGTCGTACAAACTTGCAAGTTTATCCAGTCTTTCGTCCGGAACGGCAACCACGCCCACGTTGGGCTCTATCGTACAAAACGGATAGTTTGCTATTTCCGCACCGGCTTGGGTGATTGCGTTGAACAACGTGCTTTTGCCTACGTTAGGTAAACCTACTACACCTAGTTTCATTTTTACCTCCGCCGCACTACGTTTTTGTTGCGGCAATTGTCTTATTTTGCGCCGACGGCAAATTGCTTTTGACGCGAGTTTTGTTTTTGACGGATTTGTTTGTTCAAACCGTAATTTACAACGCGGGTTTGCCCATAATATATTTTAGCGCAAACCAAGCGCATAGCTTTTGCACATCCGACAAAACGCAATGTGTAAATATGATACTACATAATAATCAAAATGTAAATGAAAAAGGTAACTTATGACCGTTTTACAAAGTATATTTTTGGGATTATTGCAAGGACTGACGGAATTTTTGCCCGTTTCCAGCAGCGGACATTTGTTTTTGGCGCAAAAACTGTTCGACCTGCAAGCCGATTTGTTTTTTGACGTTATGCTTCACGTCGGCACGTTGCTTGCGGTGCTTATTTCCTTCCGCAAGTCCATTTGGCACACCGTCAGGCATCCTCTTGCCGACGTAAAACTGCGCTACTTGCTTTTGGCAAGCGCCGCAACGACGGCAATCGCTTTGCCGATAAAACTTTTTGTAAGCGAAAACCTGATGTATGCCCTTTTACCCATCGGTTTTGCCGCAAGCATTGTGCTTATCGTCTTGTCGGAAAAACTTTCCCGTCCCAAACTGCGGCTGCAAAACTGCGGTGTTTTGCCCGTGATAATAACCGGACTGGCGCAAGGCGTTGCCGTTTTCCCGGGATTATCCCGAAGCGGCGCAACAGTTTGCACAATGAAATTGTTCGGTGTGAACGCGTCCGACTCGGCGGAGTTTTCCTTTTTGCTCTCCGTTCCGATTATACTTGGCGGCGCAGCGGTGGAAGCCTATCAGGCAATAAAACTCGGCTCGACAATAAATTGGATATGCGTTGCCGCAGGAACGTTTGCCGCATTTTTGTCCGGACTTGCTTCGTCATACCTTGTTATGCGCACGGTAAAAAACAAAAGTTGGATTTGGTTTGCCGTCTACTTGGTAATTCCGCTGACAATATCGCTTATAACAATGTAAACACTCTGCGCATAACGCTCGACTTAAACTCCGCTGCAAAAAAAACTTTCTCGCCGTTAAACACGCTGTCTTTTTGCGATTTTGCCCAGATAGCACGAATATTCCGAGCAAAAGCATTTTGAACAAGATATAAATAATTTGGCTATTTGTTTAGTTTACCAAAATGCCGTCGCGCATCGCCAACTTGCAAGTTATTTTGAATTTGCCCGGTTGGACAAAACGCAATTATTTATAAAATGCAGCCAAGCTGGCTTTTGGTTGTTTAAAAATACGCCACTTTGAAATTCCCAAAACAATTTGAATGCAAAAAAAACAATAATAAACAAAAAAGCGGAGATTCCTGTTTTGAAATCTCCGCTAAATTTGTATTTGTGAAAATTAGTCCTTTTGGAGAGGTATGGGACGCTTGTCGGCAACGAAAATTGTGCCGACCGTTCCCGGGCCGCAGTGGCTGCCGATAACCGGTCCTATGATTTGACGCACGATTTTTGCTTCCGGGCGCTTTTCCTTGATCATTTCGGCAATAGAATCGCCTTCTTCCTTGCAGTCGGCGTCCAAAACGTAAACAGGAAATTCCGTTCCGGTAAGTTCGTTTATAACCTTTTCGGCAATGCGTTTAAGCGCTTTGCGCTTTCCGCTGATTTTTTCCAATACGCCCAAGCTGCCCTTTTCGTCAATTGTCAAAACGGGTTTGATAGAAAACAGCGTGCCTGCAAACGCAGCAAAGCCGGAAAGGCGTCCGCCGCGCTTAAGGTGCATAAGGTCGTCCACCACAAAGTACACGGCAACGCGATCGGTAAACTCGGCAAGTTTTTGCAAAATTTCCTCGTCGCTTGCGCCTGCGTTTTTAAGTTCGGCAGCATACTCCATTTGAATGCCGGCACCCAAACTTATGCTGTTTGTGTTGAACACCGTACATTTGCGTTCCGGGTACTGCTCCTTGAGCATTTCCAACGCCGTTGCAAGGTGATCGAAAGTGCCGCTCATCGCGTGCGAAAAGCTGACATACAAAACGTCCTCTCCGTTTTGAAAGTATTTGCCCAGTATTTCAACGTAGTCCTGCGGATTGAGAGCCATCGTTTTGGGAATTTCTCCTCCTCGAACCGCCGCATAGAATTTGTTGAAATCGGTATTTTTGCCGGAATCGTAGTAATATTCTTCTCCTCCGTAGGAATACGGCATTGCAATACAATCCAATCCCAATTCCTCTTGACGCGTGTACCAAAGTTCTCCGTCCGCGTCACAAATAAGTACGCTCATGTTTCCTCCGAAAATACGATTTTGTCCATTGTACCATTTACGCCGCCTTTTTTCAATCATATTTTGTATAATTTTACCGCATTTTGCCACTTGCGGCTGTTTTTGGCTATTTATGTGCCAACATTTTGCCAAATATCGCCCCATTGTGTGTTTTTTAGGCTGGCCGTTTGCCCGATTTTCGCCAAATTTAGTTTTTCAAAGTACCCTTTTTTGCCCACGTTCGCCATTATTTTTTTTCGTTTTCGCGCCAATTTGCACAACTCTTGCTATTGGCAGTTCAACTTTTTGAACAACGTCCACTTTGTTCTTTAGCCATGCAACTTTCGCCTTTGAATCACCTGCCGTTTTGCCAATAACAATTTTTGCAGCACTCATCAAAAAGGCACATAGACGGCACGAATATTTTTTCCTCCGCACAAAAAATTCACCGCAAGAAAAACGATTTGCGTTTTGTTCGTTGCGGCGATTAAGCAAAAATATAGTTTTTTTATTAAGAAATATGGATTTTTTTAATTTTGATTGACATAACATTGTGCCAAACATTGCAATTTTGGCGGATATATGGTATTATATATTATATGGAATTATAGTGCCGAAACGGTTGCCTCTATTGCCCGAACAACAGGCTAGTCGAACACGTTTTGCGCTCTATGTGGAAATGCGGTGGACAATTTTTGCGCTTTTCCACAATCGCGGCACAGATATTATTAAAAACATAACGCCGCATTTTGTGCCTATTTTTGTCGTAGTACACAACATTTAGTGCGAAAGGCAACTTGTCCACATTTTCACATTGCCTAATAAACCTACTATCAAAAGAAAGTGAATAAATTGTACGCTTCGTCCGAGCGAGCAAAGGAGAGAATATGAAAATTATCGTAAACAGTTTGGATCTTAACGACGCAATAAGCAAAGTTAGCAAAGCGTTGCCTACCAAAGACGTTGCTCCCGTTTTGGAATGTATCAAAATTACTGCGGAAAACGACACGATGACTTTGTTTGCAACGGACAAAGATTTGGCAATAGAAAAGAAAATCGACGCAAACGTTATCGTCGGCGGTGCGTTTTTGGTTCCCGGTAGAATTTTCGGCGACTACATCCGCAGCGTTGTGAACAACGGCGATGAAGTTTCGTTGGAGATTTCAGAGGAAAACAGGTTGAATATTTCCACTGCCGGTTCGGAATGCAACATCGGCACTTTGGACGTGGAGGACT
The DNA here is from genome assembly GCA_934294965.1 of uncultured Clostridia bacterium. Classification (GTDB taxonomy): domain Bacteria; phylum Bacillota; class Clostridia; order Christensenellales; family CAG-314; genus Fimimonas. The sequence goes on along the minus strand of CAKRAM010000059.1, from coordinate 8,383 downwards.
ACCCGGATAGCGAGGAAGTCGGCGGCGACAACTACTTTGCCATTCAGGAAATGAACCTAAAAGCGGCAATCGACAACGTTTTGTTTTCGGTTGCAACCGACGACAGCCGTCCGATGCTTAAAGGCGTTTACTTTGAAGCCAAGCAGTACACGCTTACCACCGTTGCTACCGACGGATACCGTTTTGCAATGAGCAAAAAGGTTTTGGAAGAAAAATGCGACGGCCTTACAGCCACCGTTCCTTCCAGAAGTTTGGGCGAACTTTCCAAACTGTTGTCCGCATCGGAAAACATCGTTCGCGTTTACTTGGAAAACAACTACCTTATGGTAGATTTGGGCACGGCCAGACTTCTTACCCGTTTGCTTGCAGGTCAGTACATCAAGTACGACAACATCGTCCCGCGCGAATTTGTTTCCACATTGATTGTGAACAAGGAAGTGTTTGAAAAATCTCTTTCCACCGCTTCTATTATGTCTCGCACGGACAAAAACAACCTTGTTGTATTCGACATTGAAGAATACAGCATGAACATTTCTTCCACCAGCCAATACGGCACGGCGAGAGAAAACATCACAATTTCCCTTTCCGGCAAGGATATTCGTTGCGCGTACAACAGCAAGTATATTAACGACTGCTTGAAAGTGATAAACGCCGATACAATAAAAATGGAATTTGCCCAACATAACAGTTGCGTGATAACCATAAACGACAGCGACGAAGTTTTGTACTTCATTTTGCCCGTAAAGCAAGTTGTGTAATTGAAAATAGCTTTGGAAAACGAATAAAAACAAAAAGCGCCCGTATAGCACGGACGCTTTTTTTGTTGTTTAGCTGTTGCGATTGAAAATTTTTGCCGAACGAATAATGTTCAATGGATTTCGAGTTTTTAGTCATAGTGAACTTCACTTGCGGTAATGTTTTTGGATAAATGGTTGTGGGCGACTCTCTGTAATTCATTTAGTATTTTTTTACTTGCGCAATAAGTAATTTTTCTATCGAAATAACAAATTACTAAATTGCTCATTTTATGATACGATGTCTGTTGTTAAATCCGTCGTAAGCAAACGTATTAGTTCCGAGCTTGGTAGTACTTTTTAAATAAGTCAATCAGTTTTACCATAATCTTAAAATGTTCTTTAGCATATTCATCAAATATCGAAATATCAGTCTGACTTAAATATCTTTCGTACTCGTCCAAAATATAACTATATTGTTCTCTATCTATTTGTTTTTGCCCTAAAAGATATGGACAAACATCAAATTCCACAAGCTCAACAAATAAAATACGATCAGTATTGTCTGTTTTATATATAGGAGGATATTTCATCCTTATAAACCCAGTAACAAATTCTCTATCTTCATAAGTCAAACTATTTCTATCCTTCATAACTATTCTCCTAACATTTACAAAAGAATATACCAAAACGATCTTATCAAACCGTTTGTATTGAATATACCACCTGGTGCGCCAGCGATTTTTATTACTCCTTCACGTAACAAATATCCAGAAGCATTGTTGTTTGCAAAGAACATTTTTGCCTGTTTAGTATAATTTACTATATTTTTTGCAACAGATTTTTGTCCTTCATTAATAACATGTTTTGTATAATGCTCAGTCATCTGTTTAAATCCGCTTTTCCCACCGGTTGTAGCCCATGACTTAGCCGCATTAGCCACTTGTACAGAACTGCTAATGGCGCCGGTTATACCGCCAACAATAGCTCCTGACATAAAACCGTCTGCTGCGCCATCTGCAAAGCCACTCCAGAAATTGCCTTCTTCTGAAAGAGCCGATGTAATGCCACCTATTGTTCCCGAAATCAATGCTCCTGAAACTGCTCCGATTATAGCACCCTTAAGCGCGCCTGCAACAATAAATCCTGCAACGCCTGCGGCTGCTCCACCCGTGGCAACGGAAGCAATTACAAGTCCAACAATCACTACTCCGCCAATAACCCATTTTAACCAATTTGGCATATTGCCATCCGGATCTACGAACATCACGGGGTTATTATTGCAGTAGGCGTAGATATTCAAACCATTGAACTGCGAAGGTTCTGCATAGTCTATCGTATCTGCGGAAATAAATCTACCTACTTCGGGATCGTAGTAGCGAGATTTGAGATAATAAAGCTTGGTTTCCGTATCATAATAGTAGCCACGATAACGGAACGGATTCAAATTGCCGATGAAGGTAGGCGAAGTCATTTCCGTTATGTAGTCGCCATCGTACACTTTGTGATTGCCCCACGCGTCGTAATAGTATTGCGCCACAGGAGCGCCGGCAGCGTTGACGATCGTAACGATGTTGCCTTGCAAATCCTTTTGGTAGAAGTACGTTTGCCCTTGGTATGTGAAGCCCATAACACCCGTATGGTCGTACATAAAATGCAAGCCGTTACTTTGCTCGATCAAATTGCCTTGGCTATCGTAGGTAAAATAAATACTGTTTTTACGACGTCTGTTGCCAAATCCGTCGTAAGCAAACGTATTAGTTCCAAGCTTGGTAAGATTTCTACCTTGCCACTCTACCGCTTTATTTCGCCACTTTGTAAGCTTGTTACCGTTATACTCACACGCTTCCCCATTGTAAGAAATAAGCTTGTTTCCGGAATAGCCGTAAGTATACGTTTGGCTGTTTTTGCCGTCTTTCGATTGAATAACCTTTTTTAGTATATTACCACGTTTGTCGTAAGAATACAAGCTCTTGCTATTCAATTTACTATTTATTTCCGTATACAATTTGCCAAACTCGTCGTAACGATAACTGCAAATTTCCGAACCGTTTTCCGTTATTTTACTAATATTGCCATTGACGGCGTACTGATAGCCCAACGTTACAATATCTGAACCATTTTCTAATTCGATACTTTCCGGAAGAGAAGACGAATAGTCGAACGAATCTGCGGCTTTTTGTTTGTAGGTATACGTTTCCGCAACGGGGGTAACGTCACCGATAGCAGGCATAATGTTTTTGCCCAGATATCTACCGTAGATATCTACGTAGTTTTGAGATATCCAACCGTTAACTTGCGTATAATCCAATTCTCGACTTGCCCTATTTTTGTAGCCGTAAGTATATTGATCGATTTTGCCGTTAAGATAGATTGTTTTACTTTTAACTTCGCCGTATTCGTTGTAGCCGTATCCCTCGCGTTTTTCGTCGACGATTTCGTCATCTTCGTTGGTGACGACGGAAGAAATTATTTTTACTCTATCCAATTCGTCGTACTCGTAGTCGGTATTTTTGCCGGTGCGCTTATCTTCAAAGCGGACAAGGTTGCCAGCTTCGTCGTACGTTTGCTTGGAAATTGTAACGCCGTTCAACACAGCTTCCGTATAGGTGCCGTCTTTTGCCGAATACACCGTTTCTCGATCTCCCGTAGGAAGAACTCTCGTTAGGCTTTGACAGTCTTTGCCGTTGCGGACGACGTTCTTTTCCGTAACGTATTCCGTAATTTCGCCATTGAGTTCGACCTTGCGGACTTCGCCTTCTTCGTCGTAAGTATAGAATACGTTATCCAAACCGTTTACTACGTTTGTGGTTTTGTCGAAGTTGTAGCCAAACTGAATTGTATCTAGAACGGTATCGCTTTTTTTATGAGAAAACTTTTCTAGCTTTGTCACCTTGTTTTCGGTGTTATAGGTGTACTTGTCGCAACCGTTTCCGGCGACTTCGATTTTGAAAGGCGTAGATTCGATTTTGTTTTCATCTTCATCGTCGTCGTAGATATATTCCGCAAGAAATTCGCCGAACTCGTTGTTTTTCTTCGCCAATCTGCCGTATTTGTCGTATTCGAGATTGTTTGCGTAAAATCTTTTATTGGGGTTCTTTGTGTTATACGAATACTTGCGCACCAACGAACCGTTTGTATCGTACTCGAACTTGGTAATGGTTTCACCCAAAGTTGCACTATCTTGTGAAACAAAGCTGCGAATTTGATCTTGCGAACCCTTATCCGTGTAAGTATAGTATTTGTCGTATGTTTTTTCCCAGAAAGATACGCCATTTTTCCACATAGATACAGTCGTCACCTTGTGTTGCGGTTTACCGTCGGTAAAACGATCCGTGTGCGACTCTTCGTCACGGTAGCAAGGTACGCCTTGACTGTCGAAGCCGACAAGCTTGTTGACAGTGATGACGTTGTACAGTTCGCCCGTGGAACGGTACACGAGATACGTCCAGTTGCCCGCGGCAATGCGAACATTGCGGAACGTTGCCGTTGCGTTGGGAAGTTTGCTCACGCCGTAAACGTTGACAGTGGAAACTTGTTTTGTGAAACTGAGTGGCAACGCCACGGGTTGAAGACGAGATACCGTAGAGTTGAAGGACGAGTAGTAGGTTTGTGTGGTATTATCCGCAAAATTCACCACAGCCTTTATGCCGTAAACAAAGTCTTCGTCCGTACCTACCGTTTTATAAGGTAGCGTGAAGCGGCGAACATCCGACGAATTGACTTGACCGCGCAGTTTTGCCTGCGCCGAAACCACAAGTTCCTTTCTGCCTTTGGGAATTTGACTACCGCTTACGGTAGCAAGCAACACAGCCGCCTCGGCAGAGCCTTGCTGCTTGGTCGCCTCCACCACATTTGCCGAAACGAACAAGGGGCGGGCGTTTTCTTCTTCGAACGCGGCAAAGCCCCATCTGCCGTCGATATCCGTATAGTTAAAGGTGAGCGGAGCAGACAGCACTTGCTTTTCCATTAGCTGCGTGTAACCTCCCGCGTCGCAGTCGTCGCAATCGACGAACACGACTTGCTTTTGGTCGTCCTTGGACATATACGGCATGGACGTATCCGTTAGCAAACCGAAGTTCAAAACGGAAACGGTTTTGTAGTCGGTTTGCAGGGTGGAATCCTTGCTGATTTCCCCTAGGCGGGACATGAGTTTGAGCTGTGTTAGCTTGTTGCCCGTGTACGAAAACTCCGTGCGAACTCCGTCCGCGTGCCAAGTGAGCGCGCCGAGCAAGCCGTTTTTGTAGGACATATACACCTTAAAGTTGTCCGAAAACTGAATGTGCGTCAAAAATCCGCCATCGTATCTATAAGTGAACGTTTTGGAATTGGATGACGAAGAGTCGTAAGCAACATTTGTTATGTTTTCGTCGGTATCCCGCGTGAAAGTGACGGTCACCGTGTCGTATTCGCCGTTGCCCTTGGGAACAGACTCCTTTGCATTTTTTATTGCCCAAACGCTAGCGTTGCTAGGCAACGTGACCTTTTCCCACGTGAACTCGATGTAATTGCCGTACTTATCTTGGATATACGCAAGGTTGCCGTTGCTGTCGAAATAGTAGTCGACGTTGCCGTTCTCTAGAACGAGAGCGTAGGCCGACTTGTCGGAGTCTTTTGCGATCAGTCCCAGTTCGCAATAGTATTCTTTTTGCAGTTCCACGCCGTCGTAGGTGGGTTTTTCGTTTACAATAACGACGTCGCTTGCGTTTACGACCGTTTTGTTGCCGACCGAATTGATATAGTAGTAACGCTTGGTAAACAGGTATCTGAAGCCGTTTTCCGCTTCGTACACACAGTCTTCCGCGGCGGCGTTAGATACGCCGAGCGTTGCCGCTTTGGCAAGCTTAACGTCCATATTGCTCTTCCAGCCATAACCCCAGCCGCAATTTAGCGACAACGGGCAATACGTGTGCGTTATGCCGAAGCCCAAAAGCGATTTGTCGAATTTTAGCCCCGCGAACGTTAGGCCGGTAAGCCCGATTGCCGGATACCAAGTTGCCACCGTGCGAGAGTTGAGCGTGACGTTCTTTTGCGCCGGCACAGACCTGCGACAATCGGCAGGAATAACCAATATAGGCACTATAATTTGAGCCATGCCGAACGATACGACGACTTGCGTATCTGCGGTGGTAAGCGGGCGTTTTAGGTCGACGTTTTCCAACGTGGCGTAGATTAGAATTGAACCGTCTTCTTCGTCCACTTGAATACGAATGCCGCTCGGATCGAAAATTTCGCCTTCACGGTAGACCGAACGGACTCTATCCGTAAAGAAAGTTGCAAACGCTTTTTGGCCGCCCAAGTCGAATCTCATATCCGGATCGGACGAGTACAAAAGTTCTACGTTTTGAGTGTTGTTTGTTTTGTTGTTTTTCATGATAAAGCTCCTTAAATAAATATAAAATAAAAATGTTTGTTTTCGCTTGCTTGACGTTACTCAAATATTTCCTTACTCATATTCGCGTATTCCAGTATATATTTGATTTTTCCGCCAATCAAATCTTTTCTCAGAACGCTTTTTCCGTAGTCATGTACGACATAAACGAAATCATTCACATATTTACAATAATGGATCATACCGTTTTCGTCCTCTAACGATATTTCTGTGGATCCACCGTTTTGAGTATTTATAATTAGGCGTTTTTGCAAATTTAGCTTAAATCCGTTCGTGATATTGAAGTTATTTTCCGTTTTGTTTTTGGAATTAAAAACTAAAGATAGGTCTACGGAAGACAAAACGTCGCCGAATGATAGCAAAGGCAAGTTGTGTATGAAGTGGAAGTATGGTTCTGCCAAACTAAGAGTTCCTACGTCATATTTTTTGTTTACGTTGTTCATTGTTGTTCTCCTTGTTGTAAGTTTTAATTTTAATTGTTCGATGTATATCGAGTTGATTTACAAAATCTTCTACGTCGATATACTTCTTTTGGGCATTCCCATGTATACACGCGGTAGTTACAAGAATTCATTTACCTCCATAATATGAAAAATAGAACAAATGTACGCGAGGAGTATACTACAAAAAATCAATTTGTCAATGGAGTTTTGTATTGTGAATTGAAAAAAGACAGTTATTTTCGTAATGCTTTATTTTTACAAGCGGGCTAATCCTCCCACCATGCCAAAGCGAAATTATTTGCAACTACAAAAAGTTGAAGATTTTTGTTTTGCGGGGTGTTATTATTCGGAAATGTGTCAACAATTTGGGCGGAGGACAGTATATGAAAGTTTTGGAATGGCTTATGGCGTTCGTGGTGAAAAACGACGTCGCCGTGATGATAGGCGCGTTTGTTTTACTTATTGTGTGGGGTATCGGCAACATTTTGCCAAACATTTATCGCAAGCAAATTGCCGCAATGGAAAAATGTCGCAGGCTGATAATTGCCGATTCGGACAAGACGGCGTTGCACGTTCGTTTTTTGCCCGACGAATATCGCCGTCAATGGAGAGCGTTTGTGCGCACCAAGGCGGAAAAACCGTCTTTGGCGTTTGAATTTGTTCGGTTGCACCGCCGTTGGCAACTTTGGGGATTGTTCGGTCTTGCCGTTTTTTGTTCGGCATTTTTGTTCGGTCTATACGTCCCGGAGGAAAGCAACGAGTCCTATGTGGTGTTTCAAATTGCGTTCGGCAATGCTGTTGCGCTGTCGTTTGTGATTATTTGCGCAATAAACGCCAAAAGGGAGCGTTTTGCAAGGTTTGCCTTTGGAAGGTTGGTTGCCGAACTTAACAAGCATTTGGATTTGCAATCCGCCGAAAAACAAGATTTTGAGGACACTGTTAGACGAATAAATGACCTTAACCGAATGCCTGTTACGCAAAATACGCTGGGTAGAGCCGCCGAAATTCTAAAAACAAAAGGCTTGGACGAAAATCGCACGGCAAGTCAGCAACGAAAACTTAACCTTGCGCTAAATTCGTTGTTGCAGGCGTATGCCCGCACGAAAAACAGGGAGAACGGCACAAAAGCATAGCATTTGCGGCAAAGGCTAAAAGCGTGGAAGAAAATATAAAACGCTATGTTCGAAGCGCTTAATAGCAACAAAATTGTCGTTTGGGCGGAGATAAATTGCAAACGTCGCAAAAGTTCGATTGTGGCAAGGCTATCAAACGATTGCCGAATACGGTTGAAAAAATATATACGGAGTAGAAAATGAAAGGTAATTTGTACAAAATATTGTTGGTGGTTTGCATAACCGCAGGCGCTGTATTCGTGGTTTTGGGAATGCTGTTTGCTTTTGGCGTGGTGCCTTGGCAAAATGCCGTAGGGCCGGTGTTTGCTTTGTTTGCGTCTCTGCTTGCCGTTTCGTTTGTCGTAACCGCCGCATACCTGCTGTTTGAAACGTTTTGGAAAAAAGAAAAAGCCGACGCAATGTTGCTTTTCGGAGATAAAGGCGGTGCCGTACGGCTGGACAAAAAAGTTGTCAGAAGTGTGGTAGACGGCTGTGCAAGGCAGGTTGACGGGATAATAATCAAAAAAATACGTCTTGCCGAAAACCAAAAGCACGGGTATGATTTGCAACTGACCGCAAAAGTGAAAACTTCCGACGTGTGCGCGTCTGTTACGGCAATGAGGCAACTTGTCGAGCAAAGTTTTGAAAGAGAATTGTGCGTAAAGTTCGATTCGTTGGATATTTTTGTGGATAGCCTAAACG
>CAKRAM010000058.1 GCA_934294965.1 uncultured Clostridia bacterium | reverse complement strand
ATAATGGGGTGAGCAATGGGAATCGAACCCATGACCTCCAGAGTCACAATCTGGCACTCTAACCAGCTGAGCTAAGCCCACCATAATGGCGTGCCTGAAGGGATTCGAACCCCCGACCCACGGCTTAGAAGGCCGTTGCTCTATCCTGCTGAGCTACAGGCACAGGCAAACTTGTAGTTTGGAGCGGGTGATGGGAATCGGACCCACGCGACCAGCTTGGAAGGCTGGGATTCTACCATTGAACTACACCCGCACTTCAACAGCCTACTCATTATATCGCACCGCAAAAAAACTGTCAACGATTTGAAACAATTTTTTTACACTTTTTTACATTTTTTGGCGGAGTTACTTTCGGAGCAAAACAGCCTCTACTAAAGCAGTGTGCAGTTTTTATACAAACCAATAAGAACGTTTTGCAAGTTGGAATAACTTCTGATTTTCAATATCGGAAATCCGTCGTCGTCCTTTTCGCCCGTGTCTTCGCTCGTGGACGGTTTTTGATAACTGTTTGTTCCGCCCTGCCCGTTAATCTTTAAGTATATATCGTTGAAGAACTTGCCGACATTGTCAAAGGTGGTAAATTTGGAATTATACTCGTTGTAGTTACGAATTTCCTTAAACACTCCCTCATTGATTTTGGCATACAGCAAGTTGTAATCGCTAAGCGAATTTGGATACAAGCGAACCAAACTTAAAGCCGCCGTGTAGCAGGACACCAACGCGCTATAACGCAAATACGGATTATCCGACGAAAGCAACACGTATGCCGCAACAGTGTTGGCCTCATTTTCACGCATAACGCCCTTGGAATGTGCCAATTCATGCGCCATTGTATATGGCAGCATCATGCTGGAGTACCCCACGCTGACGTTTGGTTCCCCGTACGGAGCAAAAAACACACCGCTTATGTGCAGTTCGTTCATTACCCATTCATTGGCAATCTTTTTTACGTTAGGTGTGTAGGAAGAAAAATACTCGTCATCCAACTTTGCGTATTCCTCGGCTATCAAATCGTTAAGTTCGGAAAAGGAAAACGGATATACAACGTTGCCATTTTCATCATGGTCAATTTGCTCATAGGCGGCATTAAGTTCGTCCACAACGAGTGACGCAATATTGAGCGCATCGGAATAGTTCACTTCTTGGCTTTCGTGTTCACGATAAACGTAAGTCGGCAATACGTTTCGATTGTATGCAAAGCCTGCCGAAACGATATAAATGTTTCCGAAGGAAACGCCGGCAATTGCAACGGCAAGAACAAGCGACACCAGCGCTGAATATCGTTTTTTGATCAAAAAGAAAACGATAAAAAACGCAAATGCCGGCAACCCCAAAATTACCACAGCAAGTGACCATTCGTAAAAACTGACCGAAATCCAACCGAGAACGTGTCCCCAAAACCATATCCAAGCGCGCGAAACCGTTGTTGCAAAAAACTCGCAAACGGCAGTGCTGTTTTGCAGTATCGATAGCGTTATCAACACCACAACCAGCACTCCCAATATTATCAATCTTTTTACGAATCTTTTCATATTTTTCAATAACTTACGCTTAACTACGCACGAACCAAGTCAGCCGATTTTGCCACCGACCGTCAACTGTACAACTGTATACTGTTTACATTTTCTGTTGCCCTGCCGACACATCGCTATTCTGCATTTTTGTCAAACAGCGCAAACTTCTTTTGTAAATAATCGTCAATGCGATCTATGTACGTGATAACGTCCTTTGCGTTTGCCGCACGTTCAATTCGGTTTTCGCACTCGACGACTTTTTTAGAAATAGCGTTTGTTCCGCAAGCAAGTATCGAGGACATTTCTTCCATAATTCCGACATTGTACAAACAGGCTTTGCCGACTTTGCAATACCCGACGTTTTCCAAATTTTCCATAACGTATTTTTGCCTATACATATAGTACGGCATATATCCGGCTTTATGAAGCTTATCGGAGGCGTAGTCCACCATTTTGCCGACAAATGTTTCCGCAGCATAGTTTTGCTCTTTCAAAACGCTTCCGTGCTTAAGTGCCAGCGTGTGAACGGTGATATTATCCGGATCAAGTTCTATAGCGCAATCCACGCTGTGGCAAAACATTTCGTAACTTTCAGAAGGCAATCCTGCAATTAAATCCATGTTGATAACAAAGCCGTACGAACGCGCAAGATGATACTTGTCGTAAATATCTTGTACCGAATGTTTTCTACCTATAACGTCCAAAACGCTTTGATTGAAAGTTTGCGGATTTACCGAAATTCTGTTTATGCCGTGTTTTGCCAAAACCTGCAACTTGTTTTCGTCCAACGTGTCGGGACGACCTGCTTCCACGGTAAACTCCGTAGGAACAAAATCTATTTCGGAAAGAACTTCGTCAAGTTGCTCGACGGAAAGCGACGTTGGCGTACCTCCGCCAAAATACACGTTATCGATGTTAATATCGTTTTTCCTTGCAAAATCTATAGTTTGACGAATGTCTTTTTTAAGGGCCGAAACATACGGTTCAACGTACTTACGAAGCCTGTCGATTTCACCACTTGTAAACGAGCAATAACTGCAACGAGAAACACAAAACGGAACGCCCACGTACAAATCCGTTCCGCCGATGCCGCTCAAACCGCTTTGCACTGTCAAAATTTCGTTCACAAGGCTAATTTTTTCATTTGAAACGCCCAATATGTCGGCGAAAGTTTTTTTCCAATCCAAACCTTCGCGAACAAGTTGTCTGGCAAGTTTTGTAGGTCTTATCCCCGTTAAACTGCCCCAAGGCATACTCTTTCCCGTAACCTTTGAAAGCAAATTGTACGTGCATATTTTAGCAAACCGCTTTCTAAGACGCATTTTTTGCAATTCGTCAACGTTTGCGACGGATACCTTTTGCGTTTCCACCATGGCAAAGAAAGTAGCCACGTAGTGATAGTCATCGCCGTCATGACATTCCGACAGGACAATATCCGCAGGTTGCTCGGTAACGATTTCCACGTCGGCAAAAAACAGTTTTGCAACGTCCTGAATTTCAGTTGGCAATGTAAAGTTTGTTAGCAATCTCATAATAGATACGGGTTTGTCCTTTTTTCGGCATCGAGAGAAGTTGACGGACCGTGTCCGCACACGACTTCATAGTTTTTATCCAAGCATTTCAATTTTGCCAGCGAGGAACGCATTTGAGAAGGAACGCTCTCTGGAAAATCAGTTCGTCCTATTCCACCGCAAAACAAAGTGTCTCCGCTGACAAGCAAATTACATTCGTCAAACACGTAACAAACAGAGCCTGCGGTATGTCCGGGGGTTTCGATAACGTCAAAATCGAAAAAATCCACCGAATAGTGTCCTTTTGAAACATGTTTTGTTGGATAACAGTTTTCAGCTTTGACCGACCACCGATTTTGCGAAGCGCAATTTGCCAATTCTTCGTCAGCGCTGTGGATAAATACGGATAAATCGGAACAACCGAACCTATCGATTAGGCGTTGCACTCCACCCACGTGGTCAAAGTGACCGTGCGTAAGCAATACCGCTACAAGTTGCAGTTGGTTGTCCGAAATAAACTTTTCCACACTATCGGCGCCATACGGCACGTCTATAGCAATGCATTTGCCGTTTTTTACAAGTACTATCGAGTTAGTACCCAACTCTCCCGCGCAAAAAGAATATACTTTCATCATCCGTGTGTACGATAAACTCCTATTACGGCAGGCAAAGCGTTCAGTTTGTTCATAAGTTGATTTACCTGTTCGTGATTGCTGATTTCTACCGTTACGGTTGCAATTGCGTTGCCTTTTTTGTCCTTACGAGCATTTATTGCAACCAACGGAAGATTTTCTCCCACAATTACTTTTGTAATTTCGGCAAAAATGTCGCCCTTATCTTCCGCCATAATTTCCACAGTTGCAGGGAACGTAGTTTTGTCGTCGGTATTTGCCCAACTAGCCTCCACTATGCGTTCGCTTTCCATATTTTTGACCGAGGGGCAGTCGGCGCGGTGAACACACACGCCACGACCACGAGAAATGTACCCCACGATGTCGTCGCCCGGAACAGGACTGCAACAGCGAGAAAATCTTACAAGCAAATCGTTCATGCCTTTTATAATTACGGCATTCTCTTTTCCGGTTGCGGTTTTATTGCGACGCGGAGATTGTTGCTTTTTGAGGCTCTCTGAAACGTGCGGATTGCCCGCAATCAACTTTGTTATGGCTTGGCTTAGCGACAAACTTCCGTATCCGACAGCGGCGTACATTTCATCGGCGGAAGCAAACATATAGCGTTCACAAACCGCCTCGATTGCTTCGTTTGTGAGCAAATCGGACGGAGCAACTCCACGATGTTTGGCTTCGCGCTCTACCATGGACTTGCCTGTGCGGATGTACTCTTCCTTTAGCTCGCGTTTGAAAAACTGACGAATTTTAGATTTTGCGGAAGGCGTTTTGACAATTTTCATCCAATCGCGAGAAGGTCCTTTCGCGTTCGGGTTGGTCATAACTTCCACAGTATCACCGTTGTTTAAAACGGTATCCAGCGGAACGATTTTGTTGTTGACCTTAGTTCCTACGCACTTGTTACCCACTTGACTGTGCACGGCGTAGGCAAAGTCCAAAGCGGTTGCGCCGGCAGGCAACAATTTTACGTCGCCGTTGGGTGTAAATACGCACACTTCGTTGGTGTTGGATATGTCCTTACGAATCAAATCCAAAAACTCTTTGCTATCCTTAAGGTCGTTGTCGAAAGACAAAACTTCCTTTACCCAGCCGAGTTTATCGTCCATGCCGGAATCGCCCACAAAGCCTTCCTTGTACTTCCAGTGCGCCGCGATACCGTATTCGGCAACCTTGTGCATTTCGTGCGTTCTTATTTGCACTTCTATCGGGTAACGATGAGAATCAACATCAATAAAAACGGTGGTATGCAAGGATTGGTACATGTTCGGCTTGGGAACTGCGATATAGTCCTTAAACCTTCCCGGCATCGGCTTCCACCTTGCGTGAATTGCACCAAGAACCGCGTAGCAATCTTTGATTGTATCGACGATAACGCGCACCGCTGTCATATCGTAGATTTGTTCCAAAGTCTTGTTTTGTTTTTTCATCTTTTTGTAGATGGAATACAAGTGCTTTGTTCTGCCGTATATATCAAAATCCGGAATGCTGGAAGAAACCAACTCTTTTTTTAGCTCGACGATAAAATCATCAACGATTTGATCGCGCTCTTGCTTCTTCATTGCAATTCCTTCGGAAATGTGCTTGTATGCATCGGGATCCAAATACTTCAAGCACAGGTCTTCAAGCTCGCTTTTGATGGGCGAAATACCAAGTCTTCCGGCAATGGGTGCAAAAATATCCAAAGTTTCCTTGGAGATTATGAGTTGCTTTTCGGGAGAAAGGTACATAAGCGAACGCATGTTGTGCAAACGATCGGCAAGCTTAATAAGCATAACGCGAACATCTTTTGCCATTGCAAAAAACATTTTGCGCATATTTTCGGCTTGTTCTTCCTCTTTGTTGTGGAATTTTATTTTTTCCAGCTTTGTGACGCCTGCAACAAGGTCGGCAATCTCGTCACCGAAACGTTTGCGAAGATCCTCGTCGGTAACGTAGGTATCCTCCACCGTGTCGTGCAACAACGCAGCGCAAATTGTGGAAGTATCCAGTCCCATGTCGATAAGGATATCCGCAACGATAACCGGATGCGTGATGTATGGACGGCCACTGGCTCTAAACTGTCCGCTATGAGCCTTATTAGCCAATTCGAAAGCATCGTTTATTAAGTTGATATCGGTCGGATGATAATAATGCCTAACCTTTGCCAAAAAATTGGCAATAGTAACTTCCGCCTTTTCTTTTTCCGTGTTCATATTCACCTAACTGACACTAATTATATCGATTTTCGAGCGCGAAACTATGCATTGAATACTACCGGGTTAAACCGTTTGTAAATGTAGGAATCCGCCAAATCGCGTTTTGTCGAAGAATCGATTTTGAC
>CAKRAM010000057.1 GCA_934294965.1 uncultured Clostridia bacterium | reverse complement strand
GGGTTGGTGTTTACGGTTTCTTCGGGATTGCACGCGACAAAACAGTTGACCGCCCAAATTGCAATCAACAAAACAATAACCAATTGTGATATTTTTGCCGTTTTTGTCACGTTACACTCCCTTTTGAATCTTATATGCAAAATTTTTCATCACTGCCGAAGCAACTTGGCAGTGGCAAAAAACATTGCACATCCCAAACTATATTTTGCATTTATATCTAAAATTTGTCAAGCATTTGCCCGTAATACAAAATTCGCCGCACAGCCAAACGGCACTTGTGCGGCGTGATTTTTGCATTTACTGACTTATGTACAATTAGTCCTTGTGATATTTTTCAACGCCTTGTTCATAGAGGTCGTTGCCTACGCTGTCGTAAGTTACGATTGCATAGAAATTTTCAACTTCCAAACGGTGAATTGCTTCCGCGCCGAGGTCTTCGTAGGTTACCACTTTGCAAGTTTTGATGGTTTCGCTGATGGAAGCGGCAGCACCGCCAACCGCCGTGAGGTAAACCGCACCGTACTTTTGGAGTTGTTGTTTGTATTCCTTACTGCGCGAACCCTTGCCGATCATAACTTTAAGTCCTTGTTGCATAAGCGGTTCGGAATAGGGATCCATACGATAACTGGAAGTGGGACCTGCCGAGCCGATTGCTCTGCCCGGTTTTGCCGGTGTGGGACCGACGTAGTAGATAATGCCGTTATTGACGTCGATGGGAAGGGGTTCTCCCTTTTGAAGAAGTTCGCACAAACGCTTGTGAGCAGCGTCACGACCGGTGTAGATTACGCCGGAAATAAGCACTGTGTCGCCTGCGCGAAGGCTTTTGATTTGTTCCGGATCGACCGGAGATTGAATTTTTATCATTGTGCGTTACCTCCTACAGTTTGCACGACTTGTGGCGTGCCGCATGGCATTGAATGTTGATAGCAACGGGAAGGCTGGCAATGTGGCAAGGATGACAATTAACCTTTACGGCAAGGCAGGTTTTTGTTCCGCCGTAGCCCATAGGTCCGATACCCAACTTGTTGATTTCTTCCAGAAGTTCGGCTTCCAATTTTGCCGCAATCGGATCGGGAGAAACGTCATCGATTTCGCGGAACAACGCTTCCTTTGCCATGAGAGCGGATTTTTCGAAGTTGCCTCCGATGCCGATACCGACGATAACCGGCGGACAGGGTTTGCCGCCCGCGTTGTATACGGTATCCAACACAAGTTTTTTGATGCCTTCCACACCGTCGGCAGGGATAAGCATTTTTACAACGCTCATATTTTCGCTTCCGCCGCCCTTGGGAGCAACGTCAATGCGAAATTCGTCGCCGGGAACCAGTTTTACGTGAACGATTGCCGGAGTGTTGTCCTTGGTGTTGACGCGATCAAAAGGATGACGAACAACCGACTTACGCAAATAACCTTCGGTGTAGGCTTGACGAACGCCTTCGTTTATTGCTTCGTAGATATCGCCCTTGAAAGTAACTTCCGAACCGATGGTAAGTTGAACCACGGCTACGCCCGTATCTTGGCAGATGGGCAGTTGCTTGTTGCGAGCAAGAAGATCGTTTTCGATAATTTTGTCCAGCACTTCGCGTCCCAAAGGAGATTGTTCGTCTTCCTTGGCCTGCTTGATTGTGCAAAGAACGTTTTCCGGAATGTTTTGACAAGCGTCGATGAACATTTCCTTGATTTTTGCCGTTACGTCGGCAAGATTGATTTCTCTCATTGCTAAAATTCTCCTGTTAGTCGATGTCGGTATGAACTACCGGGCTGTGAGGTGCGGTAAACCACTTCATTGTGGCAAGCGCATTGTCTACCGAACCGGTTGTGAATATCTGTACGGAGCCACTTTCCGTAGAGGTCGAAAGCAAGTTGTTTTGCGCCAAAATTTCCGCAAGACGGTTTCCTGTGGGAAGACCGCAAGCGACGTAGTTGATTTTGCCCAGAACGTTTTCCATTTGCGGTTGAAGCAAACTGAAATGCGTGCAACCGTGAATGAGCGTATCTGCGCCGCAGTCCTTTATTTGATTGAGTTTTTCCGTTACGATTTGCTGTCCGAGGGGATCGGTCAGGTCGTGATGTTCCACAAAATCGACAAATTCGCTGCAGGCAAGAGGAACGGGTGTTTTGCCTTGTTGCTCGATGAGACGTTGATATGTGCCGCTGTTAATTGTTGCGATTGTTGCCAAAACGATAATTTTGCCGTTTTTGGTCAAACTTACAGCCTTTTGACAGGTCGGCTCTATTACGCTGATAACAGGCACGAACGTAACCTTTTTTGCATAGTCGATACGCAGCGACGCCGTGTTGCAGGCAATCACCACTGCTTTGGCGTTGTGTTCTTCTGTTAAAAATTTTGTGACTTTTGCCACTCTTTCGCCGACTTGTTCGGCGGTTTTTGTTCCGTAGGGGCAATGTCCCTGATCGGCAACATAGACGAAGTTTTCGTGGGGAAACAATTCAATAAGTTTTTCCAATACGGTCAATCCGCCGATACCGGAATCGAATACGCCGATCGGCATGTTTTTTTTAGACATAATACACCTTGATTTTTTGCCGCAATGACGGCTGTAATTTTGTACTTTTGTACGATTTGTTTTAGTTTACGCCGCAATGTTATCGCAAGCCGAAAGCATGCGTAAACTGACTAAACACGGCACAAACAATCATGAATGCGTTTAACGCAATCACCGCATAAGAACTTTACGCAAATGCGGCAGGATTATTGAATTTCCAAATCGATAGCGGAGCCACCGCTTGGGTGGCTCCGCACCGAATTTGGTTTGGAGTCGTAAACACTCGGTTTACGATTTTAGACAACTAGGCTGCCAATGCAAGGCTGAAGGATGCTTTGTCGATAATCGTGAAGCCGGCGATTGTGTTGCCGTATTCACCTGCAACTGCAGTGATTGTTCCGGTGCAAGCGAAGTTGTGTCCGCTGCCGGTACCTGTTTCTTTGTCGAATACAATTCCCAAAGGAGCATACCACTCTGCGCCGAGCAAACGAGCGTTACCTTGCAAGTGAAGAGCAACTGTCTTGGAAGGCTTTTCTTCTCCGGCAAAGTCGTAACGTGCGTCTGCGCTTTTCGTTACACTGCTACCTTTGTAGTTCAGTTGCAAACGGTTACCGGTTTCTGTGCCCTTGGAAGTTCCGATCATGAAGAAGTTGCCGGTAAATTTAACCGCGATGCCTTGGTGAAGACCGGTTGCTGCCCAAGCAACCATTTCTTCTTCGTTGCTTACGGTTACAACCTTAAGGTTGGTGTAGTCGATTGCGTTGTCGGAAGAAACGATAGCCTTAAGTTCGCCGGAGATGACGCTCTTGACGCCTTCTTCGTAGGTTACCGTTGCGTTTTCGATTCTTACCTTGTCGCCGGATTTAACTTCCACGCCTGCAACCGTAACAATATCGCCATCGTTTCCGTCCATCCAAGCGGTGAACGTTCCGTCGGTCAAAACAAGACCACGAGCGCCGTTAGCAACGCTATTGTTAGAGGAACCGTGAGCCGCTACGACTGCTTCGATACATTCTACCGTGGTCGTGTGACCTTCTGCTGCTGCAGCGGTTTCCAACGCTTGTTTGAGGCTGACAGCCGTTACGGGCTTAGCAGCGGTAAGCAAGATGGAATACGTTGCGGTAACTTCTTGTCCGTCTACGGTGATTTTTGCCGTAAGTTCGATTGTGGTATCTTCGGTAACTTTGGTGTAAGCACCGGTTGCTACGTCGAACACTGCGGGAAGGTTAGCCGTCCAGGTGATTTCGTATTCGCCTACGCTTTGAGGCAACGTTACGGTACCTGCTTCGTAACCGCTAAAGGATGCGCCGTTGATTTCTGCCATAGCGGCGTCAAGTTCTGCCTTGGCGGTTGCTTGTGCGGAAAGCGGAGTGAGGTTCAAACCTGCGCCGATGAACGAGAAGTAAGCAAAGGGATATGTTGCGCTTCCGGTGTACTCGAAAATGGCGTACACTTCGCCGATGAAGCGATGAACATCAGACTTATCTGCCTTTGTTCCATATGTTCCGGTACCAACTTCGGTTATGGGAGTATTTTCAATAGCCCATTCTGCACCCATACCCCAAACAATACTGTTAGAGTGCCATCCGGGATATACTTTGGTGTTACCGGAGTTCATGTATTCGGGTTGATTGTAATAGAAGTTGATGTAGTAAGAACTATTTCTAGCGCCGATGGAAAGAGGTGCTTCCGCAGTACCTACCAACTTGATAAGTTTGTAGTCACGTCCTTGTGAGGAGCTGTTGGACAACGTTGCCGCAAGTGCAGCAAGGTCTTCTTCGCTGTCTATTACTGTTGCGGCTTCTGCCTTGAACCAGGTGGAGGACAAATCGGATTGTTTGCCTTCTACCGTTACAACGCTGGTGTTAGACAAAGTTACAACAGAGCCGTTTGCGGTTACCTTGTCGATTACGACGATATCGCCGATTTCAACGGGAGTTTCACCGATACTGATGACATACTTGTTAACGGTCATATTGCCGTTTCCGCTCAACGTTACAACCGTTGTTCCGTCGGAAACAACAAGACCGAGTGCGTCGCCGGATCCGCTGTGACCGGGAGTTATACCGATAACGACACCGCGCATGGAATCAACTTCCGTGCCTGCTTCGAGAGCGGCGACTTCGGTTACCGTGCTGATCTTCTTAACTTTGTTGACGAGTTTTACAACCACTTCTACCGTGTGAGTTGCACCGCTTACTGTGAAGGTCGCGGTAAGTTTAACTTCGGTATCTTCGGTTACTGCCGTGTAGTTACCTTGCGCGTCAAGCTTATCTGCCTTGTCGGATGCCCAAGTAACGGTTCCTACGAGAGGCAAGGTTGTGGGAAGAGCAATTTTGCCGGCTTCCGCTGCGGAAATTTCCGCGGGAATAGCCGCTTTGATTGCTTTTTCCGCACCTGCTACCAAGTCCATCTTGATTGCTTGTACGTTGGGGATAAGGAACTGCCAAGATTCGTTGTTACCTTTTATGCCGAGCAAAGAAACTGCGTAGAAGGTCAATCCGCTGTATTGAACTGCGCCGTCGTTGAGGAGAGGAACGTTCAAAGAGGATTCCCAATTGGCAAGACCGTTTTCAGCATTGAAGTTAGAGAGCTTCATGCAGAATACGTTGTTCTTGAGGTTGGTTTGGTCTGCGGAGGTTGCAACACCGTTCTTTGCGGTATCTGCGGATGCGCCGAAACGAAGGAAGTTGTAGGTTGTGTTACCGGAATAAATGAGGTAAGGATCAACAACTTTTACAAGTTTGATAAGGTTGAGGTTACCTTTGTTGTAGAATGCGGAATATTGTTCTGCAGTTTCCAAAGTTGTGGGAGCAAGCGCTTCAAAATCAACCGTGTTGCCACCGGAAACGACTTTGGAGCCGATTACGTTTGTCAAAACTTTGGTGTTTACTGAACCCCAATCGCTGTCGGCATATTCCGAAACGACGGAGATCTTGTCGCCGACTTTAACATCGCCAACGCTGCCAACAACGGCAACAATGGTTTTGCTTTCTACATCGGCAATGATTGTGTAAACGTTGACGGGATCGTAGTTGTCCGTTCCGCAAGCGATAACCAAACCTTCCGTGCGGATTTTTGCGCCGGCTTCGATTGTTGCCGTTGCAAGATCTTTGAGCGCTACGGTTTTGACGGGTTTAACCGTGATGGGGTAGGTTTGAGTTGCGGATTTGCCCTCGGCAGTGATTTTGAGTTGCAAAACAACTGCAGAATCTGCCGTGATGGCTTCGGAAATGGTTGCAACGTTGTTGGCTATGGTTACGCCTTCGCCGGAAACAACGGACCATTCGAATACGACGGAGGGGTTGTTTGCGTCACTTGTTACAAGTTCCAAAACGCCGTAAACTTCTGTTTCGGGAGCGGACTTGGCAAAGATGGACGCTTTAACTTCGTCGATATCAACCTTGGCTGCGGTAATGTCGGAAGCAACTACTACCGTCCAACCGTCGGTTTTGTGGTCGTAAGTTACAACTTGGCAAGTTACTTTTTTGCCTTCGAATTCCTTAACTGCGTTTGTGGAAGAAGCGTCGAGATAAACGCTGCTTTTGCCTTCTACAAGTTTGTAGCCGTTTGCTGCTTTTTCTACGATACCCGTAACTGTTACGAGTTTAGCGTAGTTTGCGGAATCGGTTGCCAAAACTGCGAGAGCGGACAATTCCATTGCGGTTGCGGTGGGCAACGTTTGAGCCGTTGCTTTGGTTGTTACCGTTGCGTTTTTGATGAAGAAGCGGCTACCGGACTTCATAACCGTGCCGGCAACTTCAACTTTGTCGCCAATGGCTGCCGTGGTCGTGCCGAGAACGTACATACCCACTTCGTCGTAGATAAAGTAACCTTCGGCGGACTTGGCAAACACAACGCCGGAAACGGTTGCTTTGACGTTGTTTTTGCCGTCTGCAATAACCGATTTGATTGTTGCAGTGCTAGGCGTCGGTGTGGGTGGATCAGGCTTTTTTTCGGGCTTGCATGCGATTGCAAGGCAAGCCGTGAGCGCCATAATCAGCACCAATACAAGTACTAATGTCTTTTTCATGTTTTCCTCCTAAAAATTAGTTTTATTTTTGGGTGGTAAAAAGTCTTTTGTGGTACAACATGACAAAACTATCCGTTTTGCCGTAAAAATTTTTACCCGTTATTAAATACGGTTCCAGGCAAGGTCGAACAAGGCGTTCAAAATGTTCAATTGCTGTCTTACGCGAGTATCCAATGCAATTTGGTCCGTTTTGGTGGCCGAATTGTAGTCGCGGTTGGTTTCGATTGTGAAAACAACGTTATTTGGATACTTTTCGGAAAAATACTTGCTGAAAGAGCCTGCTTTGTTTGCCGGTTCACTCAAAAACTCCGGTTCGCCTTCTTGGCGGTACACGGTGTTATAGCGAGTAAGAAGTTCGTCCATAAACAAACCTTCGTTGTCGAAGATAAGCGTATCGCCCAAAGTGGAGTTTTTGGACGCTCCCGCGCCCGTCCAACTTCCGCGCGATTCGTGCAAGTCGATAACGTAGTCCGGCTGAAAATCTTCCACGGTTTTGACGATAGCGTCGGCAATTGCCACCACTTCTTCGTCTGCACCGCTTATTCTGCCGCTGGGGTAAACGCGATTTAGGTTACTCTTATTCGAGCTGCCCGCATAGCGTACTTTGTGGTTATCCGCAACGATGTTGGCTTGAGGAATGAGCAAAATCTTTCCGCAAAAACCTTTAAGTTGAGGAATCAAGTCTACCAGTTGCAAACCTGCCGTCCAACCCGCAACTTCGTCGCCGTGAGTTCCGCCGACGATTGCAATGTTTGGACCTTCGATTTGAGAATCGAACACGTGAACCGTTGTTTCGGCACTTTCCCCAACGTGGGTTTTGCCTTGAAGAATGGTCCAAGAATCGTGAAGGACAGGCTTACAAGTGCATTTTTCCTTACAGTTTTTTTCCGTACAGGAAGCATTTGTGCATTTTTCGCAACGAGGACACTTGCTTGCACATTCGTGTTCCGCCTGGCAAGCGCAAAGCGGAAGCACGATGCACGCTACGAGCAGCAAACAGATGATTGCTGTCGATAACTTTTTCATAACTGTTTGGTTACTACTTTATTATTTTCCAAGAAGGAATTTGAAGGATGCGATCATCTTTGCAAGACCGCTGTATTCGTAATGAGGAACACCTGCTGCGAATACTGCAAGTTTGCCGTCTGTGTTACCGCCGGTTGTGTACATAGCAACTTTGGCTGCTGCGAACATGGTTTGAATAACGGGGTCACTGGATTCGCCACGACGGTTGGAACCACCGGTGTGGGTTACGATAAGGTTGATCTTGTCCTTTTTAGCGGCAAAATCGTTAGCTCTTTTGGTTTCGCTTGCTGCGTCTACGCCTGCGTCACCAAGACCTTTTGCACTGTTGCCGACTGCGATGATAACGGTGCTGCCGTCTTCAACTTTGTCTGCAGTGAGAAGGTTGTTGACGGTGATTGTAGAAGCATCCATACCAAGTCCGTTAGCGGCAGTAAGAACGTTTGCCACTTGTTTGTAGTCGTTTGCTTGACCGATGCAGGTTACGTAGAGTTTGCCCGTTCCGAGAATGTTTTTAAGAGATTCATCGCTGATGGTCGAGTCTACGGTTCCGCCCGGTTTGGGTGTGGGTGTGGGATCGGGTTTTTCATTGCACGCTACGAGAACGAACGTGAGTGAAAGTACGAGCAAAGTTGCAAGTACTACTGCCATAATTTTTTTCATAGTAAAACCTCCAAGTTTTATTTTATATATTATCTATCCTCGGGCAGCCCTTCGCCGAGCCGTCGCCCCGCAAAGTGACCTTTGCTATACGTTCGGAAAACCGACCGCATACAGCTATTACACGACTTTTAGCCGCCCCAAAGGAAGGGATAATCAGTTTGTTAAACTATTTGCTTTGAGAAGAAAGGAATTGACCTACGCCGTCGTTATACAATTGCGAGTAGGTGGGGATACCGGTCATTTCAAACTTGCCGACGTACTTGCCTGTTTGTTTGAGGCTGTCGTCCAAATTGCAATATTTGGAATTTGCGGTATCGCGAGTCATTCCGCTTTGGTTGAATGCGTCGATAAGTTGCAAAATCATTTGGACGTGTCTGCCTACACGTTCGTCGATGCTGACGGGACGAGCATAGAGCAATTGATTTTCCAAAGTGGATTTGCTTGCGGCGTATTCGTAGAATTTGTCCGGTCCGTAAATTGCTTGACCACATTCGGCGCAGGTTTCGCCTACGGCGCGCTTGCCGTACAACGAGCATTTTTCGTTGTGGCAGGTTGTGTAGTAGGTGATAAGATCGTCCGTGAAGGCTCCGCGGTACTTACCTTGAGAAGCGTTGGACGTTTCGCAAAGGAAAGCATAGGCGTTTGTGTAGTCGCCCAATTCGCGGTGAGTGAGTCCGCGCATGTTTACGGGAGAAATTTCGTTACCCATTTCGAAAGAGTTCGCAAAATTCATTTCCAAACCGAACAAAGCAGAGTTCATGATGTCGCCTGCGTCTTGGT
The DNA here is from genome assembly GCA_934294965.1 of uncultured Clostridia bacterium. Classification (GTDB taxonomy): domain Bacteria; phylum Bacillota; class Clostridia; order Christensenellales; family CAG-314; genus Fimimonas. The sequence goes on along the minus strand of CAKRAM010000057.1, from coordinate 26,700 downwards.
GAGCAACGATTGCGTTGATTGTGATGTATTCCGGGCTGGCTTCGTGCAAGTCTACCACCATTGTTACGTTCTTTGTGAGAACGAAGTTGGTAACTGCATGAGCAAGTTGTTCGGTGTAGGTGCCGTTTTCCGAACCGGGATAAGCACGGTTGATGTTACGCGATTCGCTTGCGGAAAGTTGTTGTTTGATGGGGCTGTGGGTATAAACGTCCGGTGTGGGCCATTGGTCTACAGTGTTGGTTGCACGAGAACCGAATTTGAACGTACGGGTTGTACCGTCGGCAAGTTTGATGTCGTAGTACCACGCTGTAGATTCCTGAGGTTGGCTGTGGCTGTACGCGCTGCGGTTAACTTCCGTAATTACGTACAAGATACCGCGGCTGACTTCGGCGTTTTCCAAAAATACGGTTGCGGCCAGTTGTCCGGAAGGTTCGTTGGGGTGAGTGCCGCCCATAACCAAAAGGCTGGGAACGTCCTCGATGGTTGCCGGTGCAACTGCAAGTCCGTCCTTGCCGGAATATGCTTTGTATTCACCAAAGGAAACTACCGCAACTTTGTAGGTGCCGTCGGCAACCTTGTCCAAAGCCGTTTTTGCGTCGGCTTCGGTTGCGATTGTCGTGCCGGAAAGCGCTTCGGTTGCAATGGTCAACGATTCCGATCCTGCTACGCCCACAACGCTGTTGGCGGTTTTTACGGCTGCAACGTTGGCAAAGTCTGCTTCCGAGCCGCTTTTTACTACCGCAACGGTGTTTTTTCTACCGGTGATTTGGTAAATATCCGAGTCGCCGATAGTACCCTTCAAATTGGGCGAAAACTCGCTGAATTTGTAGGTGTGGTCCGCACGAGAGGTGTCGAACCAAGCTTTGTAGTTACGGAAAGACGCAAATGCGATTCCGGAAAATACGGTGATTAAAATTGCCAAAATCAACAATACGCTGGTAACGATAAGGTTGACTTTTTTGTTTTCGAAATCAAAAATCTTTTTCATAAACAATCCTCCGTCACTTTATCATCAGTATGCGCAGAACAAACATTATAAGCGCAACTGCGCCGATAACTTTGTCGGTTAGCTTTTTGGATTTGAACACGTTCCATACGATAAACAGGCCAATTACTACGATCATTACGAGGTAAATAACCCACAATACTTTTGCGTATATATTCATATTATTTGTCCTCCTCGTTAGTTTGGTCATTATTGAAGATCAATTCTTCGTTTTCTTCCGTTGCTGCTTGTTGGGGAGCAACGCCTTCGGAATCGATGATAACGCCGTCTGCCGTTACCGTGCGTGCATACGACTTAAGTTTTGCGTTTTTGTGAACAAGCAATTCCCAAACGAACAGGAACACTACCGCAACTACAACTACGCTTGCAAGAATGATAAGTTCTACGCCGGTACGATTATTCTTGGGAACATCGTAAACAATTTTGCCGATACCGAGTGCATAGCCGATGCTGTACACAAAGATAAGCACCAATGCGGGAAGCGCCGCAAGGGAGATTTTTGTCCAATTCTTTTCTTCCACGATTTGAGAAGCAAAGGTTGCGGACATTGCCGTGGGAGGCAAAAATTCGCCGACGGCTGCCAAAAGAGAGAAGCCGCAGGTAAGTACGATATCGTTTGCTCCGCCCATAAATGCCATGACGAACGGTCCGCCCAGCATCGATGCCGATCCGAATGCGGAAATGCCGCCGAAGATGGGCAAGGAAAGTCCCATACCGATGTAACGAACGGCACCGGGAAGAGTGACTGCCAAGGTGATAAATTCGCCGCGAACGCCGTTAAGCGTGATTGCTTCCATAAACAAGCCTACGCCGATAAGCAAGCCCATTGCCGAGAAACTTTTTTCTACGCCTTGACGAACAACTTCTACAACGCAGTTGGGCGTTTCGTGCGCAGGTTGAGGAACAACCACTTCTCCGCTTTCGTCCGCTTGCAAAGTTGCTTGTTTGGGCTTCTTTTGCCAGAAAGGCAACTTGCGACCGAAGAAGAAGGACAAAATTGTTGCAACGACAAACATAAGAGGCATTGCAAAACTACCGAAGATGATGGGCCAAATCATTTCTGCAACGATGAGCAAAATAAGTACGAACAAGGGGATGCAAACAGTCCAGTTGAGTTCCTTCAAAATGGAAGTGTTTACAACGTAGTCCACTTGTTCTTCCGAAAGAGGTTTGACGTACTTTCTGCCCAAAAGCAATACGCTGACGATTGCAAGAGGAATAACCAAGATAAGCAAAGGAAGTTCGAATCCTACGTAAGGAATATCGATTACGTCGCAAATAACCATTGCCGGAACGTTTACCGGAGGAGCGACCATACCCAAAATGGAGCCGATACCTACGATTGCGCCTGCCTTAGCCTTGGGGATACCCCACTTGATCATGATGGGCGCGATAAGCGCACCTGCCGACAATGCCGATGCCAAAGAAGAACCTGTTACCATTGCGGGGAACATGATGATAAGCATAAATGCAATAAGCAGCAAGGACGGAACACGACGGAATGCTTTTACAAGCACTGCGCTGATGTATTCCAACGCACCGGTTATTTGCATTGCGCCCATAAAGATCATTGCCGTGGTAATGATAAGAATGGTGTCGAAATAACCGAATGCTCCTTCGACAAAATACCGCAGGTCGAACGGAGTTCCGCTGATAATTGCCGAAGCCACGATACCGATGACGGCGGAGATCATCAAGCACAGTCCCGAGGGAAGTTTTGCCCACAGGAGCAGCGCAATGAATGCACCGATCATCAGCACGAAATAGAGAAGTTCGATATTAAAAAACATTAGTACCTCCTAGCCACAGAGCGTTCGTGCCGCCGCCGTGACTAAATTTTTGATATAAACCCACCACCGCACTCCATAGAAGCGTTTGTGATTGATTTTTCGTGAACGCAAGTTAGACTTGCTTTTTTGCGGTTAGGCAATCGGTTTTACGCGACAATTGCAACAAACCGATTGCGTACTCACAATGTTTGCGCCAAGATTAATATCCCAACGCTTTGCCGTCGCGACGGAAATCTGCCGCGCCGTGATATCCGTCGGACGTTACCTGAATTGCCTGAACGCCGCCGAAATAGGATGCAATGGGTGTTATACCCTGAACGGATACGTCGTATCCCATTTTTTCAAGTTCGCTTACTAAGCCGAGCGAATTTTCCACATTGATGACTTTGCTTGTTTTGCTTACGTCCGCCTGACTTGTTGCAAAGCAGTGCGCGCGGGGTGCCGCAATGGCGTCCGCGACGTTCATATCGAACTCTATCATGTTCAATATAACTTGCAACAGTGCCGAAGGAATTCTGTTTGCGCCCGGAGAACCGATTGTCAAATACGGCTGACCGTTATGCAAAACTACCGACGGAGCCATGTAACTGGCGGGTTGCTTGTAAGGAGCGACTACGTTTGCCGCACCTTCCGTGAAGGCAAAGTCCTTAATTTCGTTATTGAGGAAGAAGCCCGTACCTTCCGGCATAACTGTGCTTCCGAAGAAGTTGTTGATGGTTTGCGTGAAGGTTACCAAGTTTCCGTCCTTATCCGCAACCGAGAAGGAAGTTGTGCTGTAGTGGCTACCGGACGTTTGGTACACGTTTTCGGCTTTGGTTGCCGAAGAATCGTACTTCCAAGCGTCGCCGTAGGCTAGTTCCGTGCCGTTGTTTTCGGCAGTTCCCAAATATGCTTTGCCTGCCGTATATTTGGCAAATCTTTCAGCCGCATATTGCTTGCTAACAAGTCCGCTTGTGGGAACGCTTGCGTAGTTGGCATCGCCTATGTACATTTGCTCGTCACCGAATGCCAGTTGCATTACGGTTGCAAGCAGGTTGACGTACTCCGCACTGTTGTGTCCCAAATCCTTTATGCTGCCTTTGTAGCACTCCAACATGTTGAGCATTTCGATAAGCACCGTGCCGCCCCTTGAAGGAGAGTAAGGAGTGAGTATCGTATAGTCGTTTTTGTACGTTCCCGTGAGAGGCGTGCCGACCATACGGAATTTTCCGTCGGGATTATCGCGATAGTAGTTATCGTAGGCGTATTGCATGTCCTCCATGGACAGTTTTCCGCCGTGCGCCTGCGCTGCGTCCACTATCTTTTGGGCAAATTTCCCCTTATAGAAACCTTCCACACCGTTTTGCGCGATGTAGCGAAGGGTGTTTGCAAGATCGGTTTGAATGAGCGTTTCGCCCTCTCGCAGCGGTTCCAGACCGTTAGGACAAAACACATTTTCGATTTGAGCACCACCGACGTCGAGCAGTTGTCCGTAGTAGTCGCTGATGTTCGTTGCCAATTCCGGCGTAACCTTAAGCCCGTTTTCGGCAAGGTCGATTGCCGGTTGCAATACGTCGCTGAGAGTTTTTGTGCCGGAACCTTGCTCTTGCAAAATCCTGGCTAGACCGATAAGTTGCGTGGGAACGGCTGTTTCACGGCAACGATTGGCATTTGTCAGCTTTTCCGAATAGTCCGACAAACTTACTCCGCCGGGAGCGAATTCTCTAAAATTGTAGTACAGCGATTTTTGCGTGTTTACGTTGTAAGCCAACATAAGTCCGCCGCCACCCAGTCCCGTGGCGTCGCACTCGGCAACACCTATGGCAAAGGACACCGCGACTGCCGCGTCGAATGCGTTACCGCCGTTTTCGAGCACGGTTAGCCCTGCCTTTGCCGCATAGGGACTTGCCGCCGTAACCACACCGTTCGCACCTTTGTAGTCACGAACGGTGAGGTCGGTATAGTCGGTTTGCGGCGGCTCCGGCGTGGGATTGTTGGGTTCACACGCCGCGAGTACGCCTACCAATAAACATACGCAAAGTACAATCGCCGTTATTTTGGCGAACTTGTACATACTAGAATGCCAATGCCTTGCCGTCACGACGAGGATCTGCGCCGCCCGTCAAGCTTACGAGTTTACCGTTAGCGTCGTAGTTGAACATAATGCCTTGAACGCCGCCGAAGTAGAGGTTGATTCCGTCATACTCTTGATAAGCATAGTATCTTTTGATAAGTCCTGCTTTGGTTTCTTCGGAGAAGCCGCCTTCAAGGAAGATTACCTTTCTGTTGGAAAGAGTAGCCTTTACTGCGCCTTCCGGAAGGTTGGCATTGAATGCATTCAATACAGGATTATCTTGCGTAGAGTAAACGCCCCAGTTGTAGAAACGTTTAGCTGCGATAGCTTCTTGCATGCCCATACCGAATTCCAAGATGTTGAGGCAAACTTGAGTTACTGCTGAAGGAATACGGGTGGATCCCGGAGAACCGAACGTAGCAACGGGGCTGCCGTCTTTCATTACGATTGTGGGCATGATGTGGCTTACGGGTTGTTTGTAAGGAGCTGCGTAGTGAACGCTGTCGTCAGCGGAAGTTGCCGTTTCGCTGAAGCTGGAAGATTGGTTGTTGAGGAAGAATCCGCAACCATCGGGTACTACGTATGCGCCCCAGAAGTGGTTGATTGTTTGAGTGTAACCGGAGATGTTGCCTTCCTTGTCTACTGCAAAGAAGGATGTTGTTCCGTGGTCGTCTTCGTTTTCGTCAAGACCGGATGCAAGCGCTGTGGTTCCGTTGAATTCGAACGGTGATTTGTCTGCTGCGTACTTGGTTCCGTCGGGCTTGATTCTGTTAACTCTGTCGGAAGCTCCGCCCCAATCTGCACCGCTTTGTACGGGCAAAGAACTGTTAGGATCGAACAAAGCGTCCCAACGTTGAGCGGCGTAGTCGGCGCTGGAAAGTCCCTTGATGGGAACGTCTACGAACGATTCGCCCGTTGCGGGGTTTTTGTCGTTATCTGCAATGTAGCGACGTTTGTCTGCCGCTGCAAGTTGCATTGCGGTTGCAACAACGTGAACGTATTCCAATTCCGATTGTTCGCGAAGCGTCTTCAAAGTCGTGCCGCTCTTTGTGCAGTAGTGACTGAGCATATTGAGCGTTTCGATAAGGATGATACCGCCGGAAGAAGGAATGTTTGCGGTTGCGATTTCGTATCCGTTATATTCGGTTACCAAAGGAGAACCTACTTTGGGATAGTTTGCGTTTGCATAGTCAAGGTCGGCTTGTGTTACGAAACCGTTTCTGTCGCTATAAGCCTTTACGATTGCATCTGCAACCCAGCCCTTGTAGAAACCGTCTCTACCCTTGGCCGCGATTTCTTTCAAAACTTTAGCATATTCGGGTTGCTTACAAATAGCGCCTTCACGCAAAGTTTCGAAACCGTCGGTGAAGTTGTTCATTGCGGATTCGATGTTCAGACTTTGGAACTTGCTGTAACCTGTGTCGAATGACTCGGCAAGAGCCTTGGTTACGATAAATCCGTTTTCGGCAAGATTGATTGCGGGAGCAAGGATATCGGCAAGAGTAACGTTGCCGCTACCGAATTTTTCCACGATTGTGCACATACCCGCAACTTGGGTAGGAACCGCCGCGGAACCGATATCGTTGTCGAAGTTCAAACCGCGCTTTTCTTTTTCGGCAATGCTTACGCTGCCGGGCAAAAATTCACGGTAGTTTACAAATACGTATTCTCCCGTTTTTGCGTTGTAGCCGGTCATAACACCGCCGCCGCCTATACCGGAAGCATAGGGTTCAACTACGCCGATGGCAAAAGCAGTTGCCACGCCTGCGTCGAACGCGTTGCCGCCCATCTTGAGGATATCCAAACCTGCCTTACTTGCGTAGGGGTTTGCTGCGGCTACGGCACCGTTGGAACCGGTTGCCGAACGTTCGGTAAGATCTACCAGCGAGTGTTCACACTTTTCCTTACAAGCGGGATCGGTGCAAGCAATGTCTTGGCATTTTCCGCAGATCGAGCAAACGTGTTTACATTCGTGCTTGCCGTCGCCGTTTTCCGACGGTTTGCAGGCCACGAACACGGTGATTGCGAACGCGAGAACCAATAGCCAAGTCAATACGGCTGTGATTTTTTTGTTCATAGTGTCCTCCTTTTATTTTACGTCGAAACAAAAAATGTTCGACAAATTTTTTTGAAGTACGGCTGCAACCAGTATATCTGCGCTGCCGCCTATGCTGACGTTGCCTTGAAGGCACTCGCGATTGGTTTGGAGAAGCTTAGCCGAATCGCTTACGTCGGTGTCGGAAATGAGTTTTCTGAAGTAGTCGTAGCGTTCCCGACTGCCGCTACGCTTCAATAACACGGTGTCGTCTGTTTGCCCTACGATTTCGCACAACGCTTGCAGCGGTGAAATGCCACAAGCCAGCAAGTTTTGGGCAAATTGCACTGCGGGGAAACCTTGTTCGGCTTGACCTCGCGCGCCGGTGATACCGTACTTGCGGAATGCGATTCCGCCAAAGGTTTGCGCCGACGATAATTCGTCGGTTATACCCAAAGTACTTTTTTGAACGATTTTGTAAGATTCCGAAACAGGCCTACCCGTGGAGACGGCTCGTCCTGCCGCTGCGGTTAGTAGCGTTGCGACGAATATCAGTCCTTTGTAGGCGTTTACTCCGTCGGTTGCTTTTAGCATTGCCTGTTCGGCAGAAATGCCGCACGGTCGCACAAATTTTAGCAGTTCGTCACTGCCGCACGTTGCGCCTATCCAAAACGATTGAACAACGTAAGGCTCTATCGCTTTTGCCGCGGCAAGCATGGTTTGATAGTTCATATCCGCGTGACTCCCGGAGGAAGTCGGCGTTACCAAACCGAATTTGTTTTCAAGATTGAGCTCGGTTAGGATTGCATCGTCGATTGCCGACAAAAGCAAATCACTGATGTAGTTTGTAGCGGCATCACTTAAAGCCGAAACGAGTTGTTCGGTTGTGTGAACGTGAGTCCGTCCGCACACGAATGCCGGATTTGAACACACATAACACTTACGCATCTTGCCGCGCGACAAACTTTTTTGACTTCCGCAAGGATAAACGTCGATGTCGACAAATCTCCCGAGCGGATGAGTTTCTTCTAGTTCCACCGCTTTTATTTTAGCACCGACGGTTGCCTCGTAAACCAAACAAGGTCCGTCCGCACATTCCAAAAGCATTGCTTTGCCTTTGGTGAACGGTTTTGCCAAATTTGCGAACAAACCCACCAAAACGTAGGCTTGCGGCAAATTTTTGTTTTCCCCGGGAACGTTTGCCTTTATTGTCAACACGTCCGAGGTTTTTGCAAGTTCCAAAACTTGCATAGTTCGCAGTTCCCGCGCTTGCAGGATTTCGTCCGCGCTAAACATTTTTTTCGCTGACCATTGCAACGAACATCGCACGCACCGCCGTAGGAACCAACTGAGCCGCTTCGAGGATTTTGCCATCGGCAAGCAAAGCGCGAACGTGTTTTGCCGAAACGACTTGTCCGTCGATTGTTTTGCGTTCCACAAGTACGAGTTTATCCCCCAGCACTTCGGACAGCGTTTGATTGTATGTTTGCATGTAGTCCACCGTTTCCGTGCCGACATAGCGAGTGTTTATGCCCAAATACGGCATAAAATACTGCGCGAAAATCATTGCGTCGAACTTGGCGTACTGACGAGTGGTTTCGTCCTGCGTTTTTAGAAAATACCCGGGAAACGTGGAACGAGATACGATATATTTGGTGGAAGGCACCACGACTACGTTTTTTAACGGACGGCATGCCAAAAAGGCAAGTGCGCTACGCTCCTTGAACGTAAACATTGAACCTTCTTCTTCCAAAACGAACACAACGCAGTAATCATGTTCGCTTGCGGCTTTTTCCACCAGATATAAATGTCCTTCCGTGAAAGGATTGCCGTTAAGCACTACGCACGCAATGTCGTTTTGCGCCGAAACGTCGATATCCAAGTTGTAGGTCAAGCGGGTTGCCAGCGCTTTGAGTTCATTGTTTATGTTGCCGTCGCCGCCTTCCAGAAAACAAACCTTGTCCGTTTCCACAAGGGGCGTGAAGCCCAAACTTTGAAACACCGTCTTATACTGCGGTTTGGTGAATACCTGATAGTAGAACACGTCTGCCGAGGCAAGCCGTTTTATTATTTCGCTGACCAGCGTGACGGCAAGATTTTCGCTTTGCATATCCTGCGCTACGGCAAGGCATTTTATCACGTATCCGGCGGATGACACCGTGCCTACGATGCGGTCGTTTTCTTCCGCGTAGATGGTTTGCTCCACGTTGGATTCGTAACCGAGTCCGAACGACGCCAAAAATTACACGACTTTTGCGCGTTCTTCGGGCAAAATTACCTCTCTTATCGTCATGCGTTTTCTCCGTTTTCCTTTGAATTTTTTCCCGATTCGGCAAGGCGATTTACCCCGCCGAATCGCAAGAAAATCAGTCTATTTTGTAGATTGTGTCGATTACAGTACCGTCACGATACACAACGACGCCCACAGGCTTACTGCCCTTTTGAGGACGAGCCGGAACACCGGTGATGTCGTATGCTTTTTCCGAAAGTTGCTCTATCGTGCAAATGGGAAGTTTGCTTCCTTGAAGCTTTTCGAGCAAGTCGGTACGTTTGGGATTGATAGCGATGCCGCGTTCGGTTACAAGCACGTCTACGTCCTCACCGGGAGTGGTTACAGTGGTAACCTTTTCCTTGATGATGGGCATACGGGATTTTACCAAGTTGGTGGTAATAACCGTTACGTTTGCGCCGTGAGCAGTGTCGCTGTGTCCGCCGCTGCCGCCCATGATTTTGCCGTGACTGTCGGTTGTGACGTTGACGTTGAAATCGAGGTCGATTTCCGTCGCGCCCAAAATTACAAAGTCCAGTTTGTCCACGACGTTATCGTCGAAGGGGTTGGCGTAGCGAGAGCCGCTCATTGCGTGATGCGCTTTGTTTGTGCCGATGGATTGAACGGCTTTGAGGTCGAAACATTGTACGTCGTACAGTTCGTCCAAAAGTCCTTCGGTGAGCATATCCACGAAATATCCGGTAATTCCGCCCGAAGCGAAACTGCCCTTTATTCCTTTGGATATCATGAGGTTCTTTACGTAGTGTGCAACAGCCAAACTTGTGCCGCCTGCGCCCGTTTGCATGGAAAGACCTTGTTTTACCAATCCGAGTTCGTCCAACAGTTGCGCCGTCATGCGCGCAATTTTAAGACCGACGGGATCTTTGGTGATTTTGGTCGTTCCGGAAACGATTCCTTCCGGGTTGCCGATTGCGTCAACCGTGAGAACGTAGTCTACGTATTTTCCGTCCAATTGAGGATTTTGGATTTCCTCCACCACATTGTCGGTTACGAAAACCACTTTGTCGGCATACATAAGGTCGCTTACGGCGTAGCCCAAACTTCCGCATGCGCTTTTGCCCATGGTGCCTGTTCCGTTGCCGTGTTTATCCACTGTGGGAACGCCCAAAATTGCAACGTCGATGTGCAAATCACCCGATTCGATTGCTTGCGGACGTCCGCCGTGAGTGTGCATTACGCACAAGCCTTGCAATTTGCCGTGGCTGATCGCTTCGGCTACGGGACCGTTTACGTAGTCCGTGTAAATTTTGGTAACGTTACCGTTTTCCATAAGTTCCACCAAAATTGCGTTGCCGGGGAAAATCGAGCTGGGTGCAAGCGTCATATTTTTAAGGTTACGACGCTTGATTTCTTCCGCAACCATGTTCAAAACATAGTCGCCGTTACGAAGATGGTGATGGAAGGACAAAGTCATTCCGTCGTGAATGTTCAATTTGTCGAACAAGTCGGAAATGCTTGTAAGTTTGCCGAAACCTTTAGACGTGGCTTTTTCGGCGATAAGTTTGCGGGGTTTGCTCTTAAAAGCACTGCTGCCCTCAAACGGCTCGTACCCTTGCGGGACGAATCTATCGATGCTGTTATTCATTGTTGCCACCTCTAAATCAAATCGTACTTGCGAGCTTTTGCAAGAATTTTTCTTGCGCGCTCCATAACCGGTTTATCCACCATTTTTCCGTCCAAGGAGAACACGCCCAAACCCTTTTCGGCTGCTTGGCGAGTTGCTTCTTCCACACGCAAAGCCCAGTTGATGTTCTTTGCCGACGGCACAAAAATACCGTTGATTGTGGGTACTTGATTGGGGTGAATTGCCGCCTTTGCGCCGAAACCGAGGTTGGCCACAAAGTTGCAGTCCGCTACCAAACCTTCGGCATCGTTGGTATCCGTGAACGGCGTGTCGATGGCGTCGATTTTGTAAGCGGAGCAAGCTACGGCAAGCTTCATACGAGGATACAATATTTCGTTACCCTGCTTTGTGCGAGAAACTTCCAAATCGCTGGTAAGGTCCTCCGCTCCCAGCAAAACGCCGTTTACGCGGGGGCAAGCAACGATTTGTTCGATTTGCAACACGGATACGGCAAGCTCGATGATGGGGATAATGTTGATTTTTTTGGTCATGCCCTTGCGAGTTTCGATTTCCGTAAGCAATTCGTCCAATTGATTTAGGTAGCAAACCTGCGCCTTGGGCAACATTATAGTATCGATTTTGTCCGAAACAACGGCTTCCAAGTCTTGCTTGTAGTAGTCGGTGTCCAATCCGTTGATACGCACCACTATCTCCATGGGAGGTTGATGCTTCATCGAGGACAAAAATTGCGATACCAAAGTGCGCGCGGCGTCCTTTTCGGTGACGCTTACGGCGTCTTCCAAGTCGTAAATGACTGCGTCGCTGTCGAACACGTCGGAGTTTTGCAACATTGCGGGGTTATTGCCCGGCATAAAAAGCAGACTTCTTCTCATTTGCTTTCCTCCATACGCGACAGAGCGGTGAGCAAGCGTGCTTTGATGGTATAATCCAAAGCACCCTTGTCTTCACACGTCACTTCTACCTTAGAAACACCTTTTTCGGCAAGCGTGTCGTAGATGACTTTTTCGATTTGATCACCGAAAAAGTCGCCCACGATGCTGCGTACCGAAACCGACAATTCGTCGCTTTCTTTTACAGTTATCAGTGCGTCGTTGGATTCCAACGAGCCTGCGATTGCTCTTTTCATAAGGTAGTTCCTTTATATATTATTATTTACCTTGGTTATATCTCTTGTTAGCAACGGCAAGAACACGGTTCATTTCGTTCTTAACAATCATGTAACCTTCGTCTACGCCCATACCGGGTTTAGCAAGGCATTGAAGTGCACGGCAAGCGATTGCGATGTTGGTTGTCGTTTGTGCGGAAATGTTGGTTTCGTTGCAAGTACCGCCGCAGTAACTACCTACGCCTGCTTTGTTGCAGTAGATGATTGCTTCGGCTACGTTGTTTACGCCGCCAAGGTCGGGAGTCTTGATTTGAAGAACGTGACCTGCGTGGTTATCAGCAAAGTACTTGATGTCTTCCAAGGTGTTGCACCATTCGTCCGCAACGATTTCCAATTTGGAGCCGGCTGCAATAAGTTTTTCGGTCAAAACCTTTTCGTATTGCATTGTACCTTCTCTGTCGCCTGTGTCGATGGGGCCTTCGATACGAATATGGAAGGGAGCTGCCGTCTTTTCGCATTCGAGCAAGTAGTTTAACATTTTTTCTACGTCGTAGTTAAATGCAAGACCTATCGTTCCGTAAACGTCGATGTGGAATACGGGGCTGTAGTTTTCGTCGGCACGATACTTGATGATACGATCACGCAACCAAGCAATGTACTTGAGAAGGATTTCGCCGTGTTCACCGAGCTTGGTTCCAACGTGGTTGATAAGAGCGTGAGGAAGAACGTCGGCTTCTTTGATGATCATCTTGTCGGCGTTGTCGTAACGATCGTCACCTGATTGAGTGAATACGGGAACCGGTTCGTAAGGTCCCTTTTCAACGTCGTATTCGTCACGGATAACTTCTGCCATGGTGATACGACGGCTGTTTGCCGTAGCGTTAAGCAACGCTTGTGTGATACCGTAACGGATTGCGGTATGAAGGCGTTTGCCGTTGATGAGCATTCTGTCGTATTTTTCGGCAAGAGGACGGAACTTGGATACGTCTTCACCGATAAGTTGAGGAACGATTTCCTTTTGAATGAAAGGAATAAAGTCACTTGCAAGGAACAAAGGATCGCGTCCGCCTGCTCCGCTGTATTGAACTGCCGCGCAGTCGCCGTAACCAACGGTGCCGTCTTCCAAAATAAGTTGGATGGAGATCGCTTCGCCGGCTTGACGGATGCTTTGGAAACCTTCGGTTACGGGTTTTCCGACATACATAAATCCGTCGTGACCTGCACCTTGTTTAATTGCTTTTTGGTCATCGAAGTAGAAACCTGTGTAAGATTTTGTCAGTACTACGTCTACAATTTTCATTTCAGTATACCTTCTTTTCGTATATGATTTTTTTATTGTTCGGCTGTGCCGTTACAATCGTTAGTCGTTGTAGCTGGGGCGACCGATAAGGTGACCGGAGCTTACTGCGCATACGTCGTCGATGGTAAGTTGGAAAGATACCTGACGGCCTTCTTCCGCTGCGCGAGCGGCAATTTTTCCTTGGTGGAACTTTTTGATTTCGTCCGTGAATGCGGTTTTGCCGAATTCCAAAATACGGATGCAACCGTCGTGATCACGCGCGGGCAAAATGAGACCTGCGTTGAACTTGGAGGGAGCAAACGGAATGTCGATAAGACCTTGAGCAAACGCGTTTACGATACCTTGAGCAAGGTCGCCTTCGCCTGCCGTCAAAATAGCATCCATAAGGCAGTTGACTTCCTTTTCGATTTGGTTCATTTCGTCCGTCAACGCTTGGCATTCGGGGAACTTTTGGTCTTGGAGCAATCTGGTTACCAACTTACTTGCCTTGATACCGTCGGCGTTCGCTTCCTTGGTGGGAATACCTACGGATTCGTGAGGAGTTTTGTTGATCATCTTGGTTGCGCCGGAAAGAGCCGCAACGGTGCTGCTCATGGCGATAAGCCCCATTGCTTCTGCTTCGTCTGCGGGGAAACCGCCCATCCATTGGTGGAATACGGTGGTTACGCACACGTCGTTATAGCCGTACTTGTGCAAATATTCGTCGGTTTGTTTTTGCAAAGTGCGGATTGCTGCAATATCTTGCACCACGTTTCCGCCCATACCGTAACCGACGGTGATGTTCTTAACGCCTTGTTCGGCGGCAAGAAGTGCTTCTACGATACCGATCGTGTTGGAAATGCAGGGAGGAACAAGCGTGCCGGTCAAAGGTCCGAACGGTTCACGGTTGATGTGAACGCCGTGTTCTTCGTAGTAACCTACCAAACGGTCGCAATATTGCCAATATTTGACGGTATCTTCGATGGATACGCTCTTTGCATAAGGAAGGTTGTAGGAGATTGCTCCGCCTTCGTTGGAAGTCCAACCTGCGGCGTGAATAACTTCGGCAAGAAGACGAGAGTCGGGCGTACCGTGACGTGCTTGAAGAGGAACGTTTACTGCGTTGTAAACTTGTTTGCAGCCCGTGACGCCGTGGTTAACTGCCGGGAAGCCGTTCAAGAGAGAACGACCGATTTTTGCGCTTTCTTCGATTGCCTTTTCACCTTCGGCATAACGGTTTTGACGTGTGTAACTGTCGATTGTGGAGGGAAGGAAGTCTGCGCCCGCTTTTTCCAAAAATTGAAGAAGTTCGATGTGCTTTTCGATTACGGCAACGCCTGCACGGGGTTGAACCAACGTTCTGCTGCCGTTTTTCTTTGCCTTTTCAAGCTTAACGGCAAAGTTCTTCTCATCGGGAACGGATTTGAGGAATTTGACCGCTTCGTCTAAATTAAGTTGAGGATCGCTGCCGGTTTTCCAAGTGGCAAGCACTTCCTCTCTTTCTTGCAAAAACTCTTGTTCGGTAAGTTTTTTGTTTTGTACCATGATAATTCACCCTTGTAAATTTTTGATTATATATTTTGTTATTGTTTGTACCACTTTAATAAGCGCGTTAGCAGCCGCATCCGCAACCGCTACCTACTTTTTTGAGTTCCAACTCCGGCAAACCTTGCTTATTGCCGCCGTCGTCGTCCTTTTGGACGGGTTTCATGTGCTTTTTCATAATTTTGAGCGCCATTGACGGATCGATTTGCGAAAGCAAACCCATCGCCGCCAAAATGTAGTCGGCGTCCAGCAAATATTTGGGATTTACCGGACGAAGTTCCAACGGCTTTTTGGTCGTGTATTCCACGGCTTTCAAAATTTGATAAGGATCTGCGTTGTGGATAAGTACGCCGCCGGTTCCGATGACGTATCTTACGCGGCTCAGGTCTTTACCGTATTGATTGTAAACCATGCCCATCGGTGTGTACATTTCTTCCATATGCCCCACATGACGTTCCATTGCTTTGTCTACGCAAATGCGCCCCATGATGCGGTCGATATGCACTTCGTGTTCGTTGTTGGGAACGGTGTCCACGTGTTCGTGACGATAGGTAAGTTCCTTTTCCAAGTCCACGCCTTCATCCTCGTCGATCATGCGAATTTCTTCCTTGGTGAGCGATTCCAAAACGCCCAAAGCCGAATAACGCATTCCGAGGTCGCCCTCAACCGTACGTTTGGCATACGGTTCTTCCAAACCTTTCAAAATTACGTCGCTGCGCTTTGCGGAAGGCGAACACATGGAATACATATCCGTGGTCGCTCCGCCGATATCCACCAAAACGATTTCGCCAAGGCCTGGTTCGTGCATATAACCTTTGCTGAGCAATTCCGCCGCTTGCAAAACCGATTCCGGAGTAGGCAAAATAACTTTGTCTATTTCCTTTTCGATTTTTTTGATGCCTTTGGCTTCGATAATGTTCTTCAAAAAGATTTCGCGGATTTTTTCGCGCGCATCGGGAATGTTGAGTACGTTGAGCCTGGGCATAACGTTTTGACAAACGTATTCGGTCATGTGATACTCGTTGGCGATTTCCATAATTTCGTCCTGACAATCTTTGTTGCCGGCGTAAATTACGGGAATGGTTATTCCTGCTTCGGCAAGCATGCGTTGGTTGTACAAAACGCATTCGCTGTTGCCGCCGTCCGTTCCGCCCGAAAGAAGAATGATATCGATTTTTTTGTCGATTATTTGTTGGATATTGTGTTTTGTAAGGTGATGTGAAAATGCCAAATCGACTTTTGCGCCGGCACCCAAACAAACACGCTTTGCCGCTTCGACGGTAAGCTCGTCCACCAAGCCGATTGCGCACATTTTCAGTCCGCCCGCGGCAGAAGAACAGCCGATGATTTTGTCGAATTTTACTTTCTCACCGAGTTTTTCGTAGAGGGAAGCAAGTGCTTTTTCATAGCCGATTGTGATGTCCGTTGCCACTGTGGTAAAGGAACTTGCGGTTGCGATTATATCCTCTTTTTCGGTGTCTACCGCGGTGAGTTTTGTAAAGGTAGAACCGAAGTCAATCATTAGGTAGCGACTCATTTTCGCGCCTCCGAATGTGATTTTACTTTTGCGCCGTTGCCGATTGCAACCAAACGCTCAAAGCATTATTCGCCGAGAACTTCTTTGATGTCCGGCAACGTCTTTTCGATGGGAGTACCGGGTGCATAGACCTTGTTGAAGCCCATTTTGTAGAAACGTTCCTTAACTTCGTCGAAGTTTTGCTTGCCGATAACGATGTTGCCGCCGACAAACATGGGAATGTCGCCGATACCTGCTTCGATGCACTTATCGCGCATTCCGCGGCAGTCGATTTCTCCTTGTCCGTACAGGGACGAAACAAGAATAAGGTCAGCGTTAGTTTCGATTGCGGCGTTGATAAAGTCTTCCTGAGAGGAAAGAACGCCGATGTTTACTACGTTGTAACCTTCGTTTTTAAGCACGTACTCGATAATCTTGTTGCCTACCGCATGTACGTCGGCACCGATAACGCCGATAACGATTGTTTTCATTTGGTTAATGTCTCCTTCAATTATATTGTGCGGTTTATAAAAGCATAAGGGCATAATACGCCCAAAGCCGCTTTTACTGGTTAAATTATACTATAATGCAAGGTGTAATTTCAATGCTAACCTTGTAAAGCCTTTGTAAAATCTTGTACATACGACGGTAAATTTGACGGATTTTTGCCGGTTTTGACGTTTGCAGTCGAAAGCGAGGCCGATATTACACTTCGACCTCGCCGAAATTTGCCGCGCACGCACAAAACATAGTTTTGTGAGAGAACCGAAAAATGCCGACAGCCAAACTACAAAACGGTGTGTCCTTCGGTTTGTTCCACCACTTTGAACAACTCCACTTCATTGCCGGAAACGCTGTCCACGTAGACGTAGTACAAGCTGCCGCCAAAGTCGCACTCGAATTCCCACGCGGCATATGTTTTGCCGTCCTTTTCCACAAGACACTTTGCCGTATTTTGTACGGCAAGCCCATTGAACAGCACATTCCTTGCCGCCTGCTCGTCAACGCTGCCGAAAGTGATTTTTCTTGCCGCTTTTTTGTTGGAAAGATAGGCTTTTGCGTCTAGTCCGACAATCGTTCCGCCTGCGCCAACCGCAACTTTGATAAGTTCCGGATAGACGATTACGCCGTCCGTTACGGTTGCGCAATTGACGTAAGTTACGTCGCCGTCCGAGCGACTTACCCAAATGCCGACAACGTCGTAACCTGCCTTTTTACAAAAGGCTTCGGCGGCGGCAATGGCGTCATTTGAGGAAGGAATTTCGCCTACGGGAGGATTTTCGCCGTCCAACTCGACGATTTTGCCCGAGCAGGTTGCCGTGACCGTGCCTTGATTGGTTTGATAGCGGTAAAATTTTCCGTCGGAATTAAGTTCGCCGAGATAAGAAACACCGTCGAACAGCGCCGCAACGCTTTTTTCCACCGCTTCCGCACCGATATCCTTGCCACACTTGACGTGCGACTTGGTTACGCTGTCGGAAAACGGTCCGTCGTAGATAAGTTTTTCGTACTCGAACATTTGGCTGTCGATTTGCTGAAAGCCGTCGTTAAGACTGCCTGCCGCAAGCGCAAGCGTTCCGCCGTTATAAAAATCCGTCAAAAACGAGCCGAAATTACTTGAAACGGCGCACAAGCGAGAAAGTGCGGCACGGTCGCCGTCGGTTAGAGATTTTCCGCTTGCAAGTTTGCCGATAAGATAAGTTGCATAGTCCTGCGTTTGATTGACGAATTTGTTGCATGCGGCAAGCCGCTCCGACTGCTCTACCGGCAAATCGGCAAAACTTTGGTTGACGGCGTTGGCGCATACCACCACTTTTGTAAGCATTGCCGCTTGCATTTGCTTGCCGGAGGAAACCGACGCTTTGCCCAAACCGGCGTTGAGATTTTTCATTCCGTCGTAGACGGCGTACAGCGCCTTGTCGTACTCGCGAGAGTTGTTGCCGCGCGCGTCGTCCGACTGTTTGCCAACCGGCACTGTTGCAAATATTACCGCAGTCGCTATGCCCAACAAAGCCAATGCGGCAAAGAATATCGTCCAAAAAGTTTTTACGTTAGTTGTTTTTACCATAAGTCACCTCAGGAACAAAAAATGTGCTTGCCTATTGTGACAAGTTGCGGACGCGACCAAATCCACTTGGAAGTTGCCGTTGCGGGATTGAAGTAGTACACTGCTCCGCCGGTGGGATCCCAACCATTCAACGCGTCCTGTGCGGCACGCGTGCATTCGTCGTTGGTGCCTAGGTTTATTTGCCCGTCGTCAACGCAAGTGAACGCACCCTTTTGGTATATTACTCCGCTTACCGTGTTGGGAAACGACGCCGATTTTATTCGGTTGAGAATTACCGCCGCCACCGCCACTTTGCCTGTGTAACTTTCGCCGCGCGCTTCTCCGTAGACGCAGCAGGCAAGCAAATACAAATCTCCCGAGGACGGCTTGGAAGTGTTACCGCCCGTCGAAGTCGATTGCGACGAACCGAGCGAAACGCCCATTGCCTTTGCCGTTGCAGGACCTACGATACCGTCCGCAGTAAGTCCGTTTTTACGCTGAAAACGAATAACCGCCGCTTTGGTTTGCGCACCGAAAACGCCGTCCACCGTACCGGTGAGATAGCCCCAGCGTTTGAGTTTGGTTTGAATGGTTTTTACCGTTGCGCCTTTTGAACCTACCTTGACGGTTGCAGCGTTTACTCCTGCGGCGACAAACGCTATTGCCGCAACGAGCAGCAAAGCGATTGCAACCAGCATCACCGTTGCGACAAACTGCTTTTGTTTTGTCAAAATAACCTCCTTTTTGGCAGTCGAATTTTGCCTCGACCGCACGAATAGTTTTTTGCAGTTAGTATGCAACCGTGACGGCAAGATATGCAAAAAGGGCATTGTCCGAAAACAAAGCCCCTTATGGTGTAGATTATTGCGGCAAAGACGCCGAATTTTTGTACGTCACCCAAAACCGCGACAAATCTGCTGCATTTTACGAAAAAAACGCAAATAAAACGCAGTATACCTGAATTAAATTCATTTTACGCGCCTAGAAATGCGCGCTTAAACCCGGATTATGCCCACGTCCGTCGAAGCACACACAAAAGTCGAAAAGCCCGAGGACGTAAGCAGTTTTGCCGCGTTTGAAGCATCGGTTTTGCTTACGCACGGCACGTAAAAACAGTTGCCGCTACCCGTCATACAAAGAGGCAACCCGTGAGTTTTGCACACGTCCGCCAAACGAGGATAATCTTCCAAACGATTGCAAACGCCGACTTGAAGGTTGTTGGAAAAACCGCGTATTGCCGAGCAGTCACCTGCTTGCAAAAGTTGCATAATACTGTCGCAATCGGCGGCTTGCGGCTTACTGCCGAGTTCGTCCCAATAGGCATACGCTTGCCCTGCCGAAACCGGACTTCCGAGCCTAATTACGGCAAAATCGAGTTGCAAGTTGCTTGCGATTTTTGTAACGTCGTCGCCCTTTCCGCGCATACGGCAAAAACCTCCGCAAAGCAACGCGTTCACATCGCTGCCGACGCTTTTGGCAATCTCGAAAACGACCTCGTGACTCACCGAAGTTAGTTTTTGCAGACAAAACAAAACCGCTGCCGCATCGGCGGACGAACCACCCATTCCGCCGCCGACGGGTATGTGTTTTTTGATGGCGACGTTGCCTCCCACGCCCGTTTCGGCGCGAAAAGCCACAGCCGCGCGATATGCGGAATTGAGAAACACAGGACAAGCCGCCAAGTCGCAATCGAAACGCACTTTTTTGTCCTTGCGCAAAGTTACCTGCACTTCGTCGAACACGTCCACTGTGGTGACGATACTGTCGATTTGGTGAAAATTGCCGGATTTACCAAGCACGTTGAGCGTCAAATTAAGTTTTGCGTACGCTTTTACTTTCATACCGACATTGTAGCACAAACGCCCCAAAAAAGCAATGGTTACAACTTGTTATACACCACGATGCGTGCGTCGGAAGTCAGCGGCGAAGTTACTTCCGGATTGGCGGCAACGACTTCGTCCTCGGACATGTGCAGGTTTTTGGCAAGTTGCCAAAGCGTTTCGCCCTTTTTTGCAAGACAAACTTCCATGGCGGGCAAGGAACGCTTGTCAAAAGTCTTTTCGGTTGCCTGAACGATAAGACTGTAAGTTACGTCCTTGCGCGACAACAAATCCACCTTCAAATCCTCCGTAAACTCCGTTTGCGTGCCGTCGAATACAAACGACAAATCGCACAAAGTTGCCGCGGCATAAACCGAACACTTTTCCGTTAGGTAATCTACGGGAATTTTGAACAAGAACGGCAGTTCCACGGGTTCGCCTGTCATGCCCTGTTCGCCGACGCAAAGCACGGTTGCCGACACAACGCCTTTTACCGTTGCCGAACCGCAGGCAGAATCGCACTCGATTGCCGAAACGCACGGATTGACAAGAGAAACGGGCTTGCCCTTGTTTTGCCAATCGACGGCAATTGTTTGTCGTTCAATCGTGCTGTTTGTTCCGCACGGCAACGTGGTTTGCACCTGCTTGCGCTCAAAGTCGAAATCGCAATCCGAGCCGTAAGCGTCGACAACGGCAGCAACAACTTCGGTTTTGGTTGTTTCCACACGCAAATTGACGCCAACTTCCACCGACAACGCCACGTCCGGTTGATTTTCCGCAATGTTAAGACGAACTTTTACCGAGCGCACTTGCGGACGTACGTACAAATCGGTTTGCGGCAATATTACGCCCGCATCGACTTCCTTTTGGAAAGGAAAATCCGCCGATTCGGTTACGATTTCGCCGTCGGACAAGTAGGTAAGTCGAACTACCGCTCTGCCGCTTACGCTCAAAATGCCGTCGTCCTTATTGTAGTCGTAGTCGGACAAACACGCCGTACTTTCGGCAAGTAAAACCGTGGATACGTTATGCTCGGCGTCAAATTCGCCCTCCACGGTCAAAGGCAAATTGACCACGTCCGCAACGGTGAGCGCCTCCAGGTTTTCCGTCAAGGCATATGCGCCTTCCACACCGCTTAGGTACGTGACGTTATCCGACACGTACGCCGTGACGGTGATTTGCGACAAAATAGTTATCGTTGCGGTGTTGGCGTTTGTTTCCGTGGATACGTCCAGCGTTTGAACGTCGAAAACAAGTCGGCCGGCGGCGTTAATTTCGGCGGAATCGATTGAAGAAGTGAAGTCCGCCTGATAAGTCGAGCCGACGATACTTACGCCGTCGAAGTATAAAAATTTGACGTTGGTTTTGCCGTAGAAAGACGCCGCACCGTCGGTACAATCGTAGGAAGTTACCGCACTTTCGGCACCGACCGACAGCACGCGCGCCACGTCGTTTTTTACCGATATGCGCACCGTTTGAGTGTTTTGTGTTGTTGCAACTACTTTTTTGGACACGAACTCCGTTTCGGAAAATGTTAAATTTGCCATATTTACCCCCGCTGTTGGTATTTCGTTTTAGCGTATTCCGCCAAGCCGCAAAATATGACCGAGCAAGCGATTTTTGCGACAAATAACACGGTGCGGCAAATTTTTGCAACAGTTAAAGAACGAACCCTTTTGCAACAAAAAACAACACGCACACGGGCAGTTGAGATTAAAATCAACATACGGTTGATGGCAAATATTCATTACATCATGGCATGAAGGAAAAGTTACTAACAAGATTTGGCGGTTAGGTGAAAAAACAACAATAATATGTAGGTATAATGTGTGTTATCGAGAAAAATCGCAAAAAAATGCCGCCATGCCATAAAGCAAGACGGACTGAAAAATAGCAAATATCAGATTGGTTTTAGTGTAATTTCCCCACAAAGGACGTCGGAATAACTGCAAGAGAGCCTGCCGCAGGGAACGTCCGCATCGGTTATCAAAAAGACGTTGGGATGTGCCTCGGACACAACGCCGTTGTACGTTTTTATGCGATTTCTTCCGCGGTTGTGCTTGACCGAAACGCGCATGCCCAAAAGGCTTACGACAAATTGCTTAACTTGTTCGTCACAAAGTAGTTTTTTCACGCATATATTGTGAACATATTTTGCAAATAATATACACCGTATTCCGATTAAATGGGATTTTTCTCGCAAAATTGCTTGGTAAAAACGCCATCGAAATTTTGCCCGAAGCGCACAAAAAAAAACGATGTTTTTTTTCAAATCCAAGTGCAAATGCTTTTGTTTTGCAACGAATAAAAAAAGAGTGTTTACAGTTTTGGCGACAAGCAAAAAATATACCCTCCTTACAACTTATATTAGCAAATGCATGTACTCGTGCTTATTACAAATACGCTTTCGGCAGTCGTTGCAAGTTGGTAACTTTGCGTTGGCGGTTTTACAATGGCGTGTTAAATGCGCAAAACAACCTACTTGTGGCACTCTATCGGCAAAAATCGATAATACGTGCGTATACGGTGCGTGTTTTTTGTTATTTTGCGCCAAAACGATAGGTTGTGCGAGAGTGGAATTTTTGTCCTTTTTTAAGCACGGGCGAGGCAAAATCGGCACGATTTATCGCGTTGGGATATGTTTGTGTTTCCAAGCAAAATCCGCTTCGGCGATTGTACACGGCTTTGCCGACCTGCCCATGCAAAAAATTTCCGCTATAGAACTGAATGCCCGGTCGATCGGTGATGACCTGCATCGTTATGCCTGTTTTTTGCGAGCGCGCCTTTGCAGCCATATTGCCTTTTAGACAAAAATTATGGTCGTAGCCACCTGCCAATGTCAATTGTGCGTTTTCGGCACACAAATCCCTTCCTATCGGCTTTTCGGTGCGAAAATCAAACGGAGTACCCTGCACTTTTTCCACTTGGGTGGGGATAAGTCGGCTGTCGACGGCGCAATATTCGTCTGCAAAAATTTGCAAAAGGTTGTCCATAGCGTTGCCGTCGCCCTGTCCGTTAAGATTGAAATACATATGGTTTGTGGGGCTGAAAACGGTGTCTTGGTCGCACTCGGCAAAGTAGTCGATGTTAAAATCGCAACCGTCCACGGAGTACACCACCGAAAAATTCAAATTGCCGGGATAGCCGCCTTCGCCGTCCGCACTGAAATAGGACAAAGTCAACTTGTCCCCTTCCGCCTCCGCTGTAAAATTTTGAAACGAAAAGCCGTTTTTTCCTCCGTGCAAATGCATGCCGCCGTTATTGGTATCCAAAACGTACTGTTTGCCGTTTAGCGTAAATTTGCCGCTTTCGATTCGGTTGCAGCACCTGCCGACAACGCTGCCCATGTAGTCGCCTTTTTCCACCACGTCGGAGGGAGTGAGCATGCCGAGAACAACATCAACAAACTCTCCGCACGGGTTATGCACACAAAGAGAAAGCACCGTTGCGCCGAGAGTGCAAATTTCCGCACGAATGCCGCCGCTCAATGTATATGCGTAAATATCCGTTCCGTTATATTGTCCGAAAAGTCGTTTGGTTATCATGTTTAAGGCTCCTAACTCCAAGTTTTCCGTTTGTACTAAAAACCGAGCAATCAAATTGGTTGGATTGCCCGTAACGAGATCAGTCTAGCACGGATTGCGGCAAATTGTCTACCATATGCGCCTGTTTGAAGTTTAACAAGCCATTTTCCGCCGAAATGTTACACTAATTTTACACATCCACAACCCCTACGATGCAAAATACGCTTGACAGAGAAAAATAAAAATATTATGCTTTTTTTATTGCAAGCGTAATTGTTGCAAAACGGGCAACAAACACGCGCAAAGGAGGCAGCCATGTATAATTTTAAGCAAGGTTACTATGCGGACGTCCGCATAGAAGATCGCTTTACCACCAACGTTACGGTGCGCAACGGCATGACCGAGCAAGCCAAAGAAAACGTGGAAGTTAAAGCGTTTATAAGAGTGTTCGACGGCAAAATGTGGTACTACACTTCCACCGACGACGTGAACAACGTTCAGTGCGCGCTGGACGAACTGTACAAATATGCAACGCCCGACAAGGATATTGAAAGTAATCCTATCGTAAAACTTTACCAAACGAACAAAGCCGAAAAGTTGCTGTACACCAATAGCAGCGTAAGAAACGTTCCTTTGAACGAAAAGTTGAAACTCGTTACCGAAACTTCGGCAAAAATGACGTCGAAAATGAGCAACTTTAAGGTTGCTTTGTACATCGACCGCAATTCGCTTTACCACTTCTATTCCTCCAAGGGAGCGGACATAACATACGACTTTCAAACGGCAGGCGAAGCGTACGTTATGGTGTTCAACAACAACGGCGAAACGCTTAATATGTCCCTTCAACAGGCCGAGTTGACCTTTGACGCGCTCGGCTACGACGACAAAGCCGTTGCCGATATGATTGCCGAGGGCGAAAACTTTATTGTAAACGCAAAATCCGTTACGGCAGGAAGTTATCCCGTTGTGTTTGCGCCGGTCGTTACCGGTGTGTTTGCGCACGAAAGTTTCGGTCACAAGTCGGAATCCGACTTTATGCTGGGCGACGAAACAATGGCAAAGGAATGGGTACTCGGCAAAAAAGTTGGCAGCGATTTGCTTACGATACGCGAATCCGGTATGCACCTAGGCAGTGGCTACGTTCCATTTGACGACGAAGGCACGGCTTGCACCGATACGTACCTGATTAAGAACGGCGTTCTCTGCGGCAGGCTTCACAGCGCAACCACAGCCGCCGCTTTGGGAGAAAACCTGACGGGCAACGCTCGCGCCATCAACTGCAACTATGAACCTATCGTCCGCATGACGACCACCTATGTGGACAACGGAACATCCACCCCCGAAGAACTTATTTCCCAAATCAAACACGGCTATTACATAAAAAACTACAAGCACGGAAGCGGAATGTCCACCTTTACCATCGCGCCCAACATCGCTTACGAAATTGTGGACGGCAAAATCGGCGATCCCGTAAAAATTGCCGTGATTACAGGTAACGTGTTCGAAACGCTGGGGCTTATCGACGGCGTGGCAAACGACCTTAAAATAGAAAGTTTTGTTACCGGCGGTTGCGGAAAAATGGGACAATTTCCCCTAAACGTCGGTTTGGGCGGACCGCACATTCGCATAAGCAAAATAAACGTTCAGTAGGGAGGAGCCAAGTATGAAAACCGAAATTATAAACAGACACACTTCCGGCAGATGCCTGAACATTGTTGCAAACAAAGTGGAAAGCCTTAGAATAAACGAAAGCGTAAGCACCACCGTGCGCGTTTACGACGGAGGCAACATCGGCGTGGCAGGCAAACTGGGCAAAGCCGACATAGAGGAACTTACAAACAAAGCCAAACAAAATCTCGCGCAAAACATCACCTACCCGGAAACGCACGAGCAGGCAAAAAACATATCCGTGGATACCCAAAAGACCATACTTGCCGAAGAACAACTGATTGCAAAAATCAGCAAACTTTTGGAAAGGCTGGAAAAGGAAAATCCGCAATTTTTGTTCGGAAACAAAATCAA
This sequence comes from uncultured Clostridia bacterium, assembly GCA_934294965.1. Taxonomy (GTDB): domain Bacteria; phylum Bacillota; class Clostridia; order Christensenellales; family CAG-314; genus Fimimonas. The sequence continues at coordinate 1,083 of CAKRAM010000057.1, read as the reverse complement.
AACCAACGATATGGAAACAACTTTTTCCGACAGCGAAGGTACAAAACTGCACTACGCAGGCAACACCTTTATTGTTGCGTTTTCCATAAAATACAAAGGCTCGGCAAACATAATGGACGAGTTTTACGAAGCGGAAAGCGACTACTTTGACGAAGACAAAATTTGTAGCGACATTCACCTGAAATGCCAAGCGTTTTTGAACGAACTTCCGCAAATAGAAGAGAACGAAGTTGTGGTTATTGGCGACTTTGAACCATTGACCTACGCTTTGGAACACCTCAATGCCGAGTTGTATTTTAACAAATCGTCTATTTTTGAAGGCAAACTGGGACAAAAAATCTTTGCCGACAAATTTAATCTTGCAATCGACCGTAGCCCCGAACGTCAGTTGGATTTGCCGTTTTTCGACGAAGAAGGCACGGTTTTGCCTAACTACAAGTTCGATTTGATAAATAACGGTACGTTGTGCGGACTGCTTGCCAACAAAAAAGTTGCGGAAAAATATAAAGTTGCCACAAGCGGATCCTCCTACGCATCCTACGACGGAATACCCACCGCAAGCGGAATGGGTTTATACGTTGAAAAAACGGCGGACGATTTGGCGCAACTGGTCAAGGGTAAAGCGGTTTATCTTTGCGTAAGCAGCGGCGGAGATATGACGCCTTCCGGAGATATCAGCATGCCCATTTTGGTGCCATACCTCTATGAGGACGGAAAACTTTTGGGAAAACTGCCGGAATTGACCGTTGCAACCAATTTGTACGACGCGTTCGGCAAGGACTTTGTGGGCGTGTGCGAAAACGGATTATTCCGCTACGGAAAAAGAAAGTACTTTGTTTACAAAGCAAAGTTGGTAAACAAAAAGTCGTAGCAAAAACTTTTACCGCAAATGTTTCCAAAACCGAGGAACTCCGTGGTAGAATAAGACATAGAGCAAGAGTATCTCCTTACTTGCATTTGTGGCACACTGTTTTTACACCAACAGAGAGTATTCTTCCCCTGTTTTTTGCCGGCACTCCAATATTATACAACCTTTATTATAGAAACTCAAAATACCAACAACCTACGGGCAAGTTGCAAAAG
>CAKRAM010000056.1 GCA_934294965.1 uncultured Clostridia bacterium | reverse complement strand
CCTGGTGGCACTTGCCGTAGCAAAAAATATGCCGCTTATCGTTAATAACGTATGTTTGAGCGACCGCCGAATCGGCTTTTTGCGCGTGCTAAAATCAAGTGGAGCAAACGTCGATTGGCACGTTTCGGGTGAGGTTTTTGGCGAACCCGTCGGCTCCGTTACGGTGGGTAGCGGCAACAAACTGCGTCCCATGCACCTGTCGGCAACAGACGTAGCCGATGCAATCGATGAAATTCCTCTTCTTTGTTGCCTATCGATGCTATCTGTTGGCGAAAGTCGGTTTTGCGGCGTTTCCGAACTGAGAATAAAGGAGAGCGACCGCCTTGCCGCAATCGTGAACATTGCCAAGTGCTGCAACAAGCAAGCGTATGCGGACGGTTGCGACCTTGTGATTTCCTCTAACGGCAAACTGCCAAAGTACATTTTGTTCGATTGTTCGTGCGATCATCGCATACAAATGTGCCAAGTAGTAACGGCAGCAATTGCAGGCGGCGGACGTGTGCCTTGTGTGGGCGGCGTCTCGGTGTCGTTCCCGTCGTTTTTTAAGTGCGTTGCGCCGTGTTTTAAGCGTTTTGCCGTAATTGGCAGCGACGTAACTCACAGTCTTTCTCCTGCGCTTATGTGCTTTTTTGCGCGCGAACTTAACATGTGGCTGTCTTATTCGGAGGTCAGCCTTGGCGAAAACGCCACCGACCAAGCGCTTCTAAAAACAATTTCTTCGTTCGACGGCGTAAACGTCACCATTCCGTACAAAAATCGCGTGGCAAAGTTGTTCGGCAGCGATTGTTCGGTCAACACCGTTTGGGACGGCAAAGCGTGTTCCACCGACGGCTTTGGCATAGTTGCCGCTTTGGACGCGCACGGCATCGATTTCCGCGGTAAGCAATTGCTTATTGTGGGTGCGGGCGGCGCGGCAGAACAAGCCGTAATTGCGCTCAAAAACTGCGGATGCAAATTGTCGGTTGTCAACAGAACGCAGTTCCGCGCGGACGAACTTGCCGCAAAATACGGACTATCGAACGACGTTGTCAGCCCTGTCGGAGTGCTGTCCTTTGTTCCGCAGTGCGATTGGGAGCAGTCGCTGCAACTTCCCGATTCGGTCAAATTTGTATTCGTGGCGGCATACGGAGGCAAAAGCCACGTAGCAAACGTTGCAAAACGTCGAAAATTGTGTTGCGTTTGCGGCGAAGAAATGTTATACTATCAGGGAGCAAAAAGCCTTTCATTGTGGCTGAACGACCAAAGACCGACAAGTATCGACGGATACAAAAGATTTAAGCGTGGAGCGCATCTATGAAAATATTGTTATTAAACGGTCCCAATATGAATATGTTGGGGAAACGCGATCCGTACTATTACGGATATCAAACGCTTTCCGAAGTGGAAAAAGCCGTTGTCGATTGCGCGGCAAAGTACGACATCGAAGTGGAGTGCCACCAAAGCAACAGCGAAGGCACACTTATGGACATTTTGCAACAAAGTGATTGCGACGCCGCAATTTTCAATGCCGGTGCGTACAGCCACTACAGTTATTCCCTTCGCGATTGCATCGATTGCCTTTCCTATCCGGTTGTTGAAGTTCATATGTCGGACGTGGCGCGTCGCGAGGAAGCGTTCAGGCATGTGGACGTCCTAAAGGAAGTTTGCAACGCCTATTTTTGCGGAAACGGCGTCGGCAGTTATTTGCAAGGCGTAGAGTTTTTGGCAAAGATGTGGGACAAGCGATGAAGATTGTTATCATCGGTTTTGCCACTGCGTACAAAACAACCGTAGGTCAACTTCTTGCCGAAAAACTCGGCTTGGATTGGCTGGATACCGACGTGCAAACGGAAAAATTTACTAAAAAGAGTATCCCTCAAATTTTTGCCGACGGTGGTGAAAGTGCGTTTCGACAGGTCGAAAGTCAAGTGCTAAAAGGTTTGCCTCAAAACAATATTGTCGTTTCTTGCGGCGGCGGAACAGTGCTGTGCAACGGATTTGCCGATTTTTGTAAAAACGCAACGGTCGTGTGGCTAAAAGTGTCGGCAAACACAGTGGTGGGCAGACTCGGCAACAACGATCGTCCGCTTTTCGACGGCTTGACCAAGGAAGAACTTGCCGCATATGTTTCTCGGCGGAGCGAAACTTACCAAAAGTACGCAACGCTTACCGTCGATACCGACGGCAAAACTTCAACCGAAGTTTGCGCCGAACTGCTAAAACTGCTTCGGTAAACTCAATATCGATTTCTCGGCATTTGCAATCCCGGCAGATGCTTTTTTTGATTTGTGTCAATTGTTGGAGTGGAATAAGTTTTCCGTCCGGCAAAATTTGTTTGCATATTTGTTTTTGGGGAGTTTGTCCGAGCACCTCGGATAACCATTTTTTCTTTTTCGCAAATTACAATTGCAATTTGCGGTTAAAATCGTTCGTCGGTCAATTCTTTCATTTTGATGGTCTTTGATGGTAGTGCGTAATTAAAATTGTAATATTTGAACTAGTTATGATTTTTTTGTGTTGATAATGTTTCAGTCAATAGGCTTCATATAGTTACGTGGCTTCCAACATGTCATGTTGAGCGCAGGCAAAGCCTGTTTTGTAGGTTTAGTCGATTGTGTTCTACTTGACCAATTATATAAACCGTTCGTTGCTTACAATATGTCATGTTGAGCGCAGTCGATACATCTCTGGGAACGGACACCTTGTAGTCGTGTATTCAGCCT
>CAKRAM010000055.1 GCA_934294965.1 uncultured Clostridia bacterium | reverse complement strand
CAAGCAAGTTTGCAACTTCTTGTATTATTGTATTAGAACGTACTGCGAATTATGATATCGCAGTAATTGAGTGCAAAGTCTACGGCACAGTCAAAATTTGCGTTCCCCGTAACCGTCATATTTGATTTTGCACTCCTGCTTTGCCGTACAAAACATAATAACTTCACGTGTTTTTTGACAAAAAAGCCAAATAGTTTGGAATATTCACAAATAAGATGCCAATCGTACAAATTGCCGAATTTGCAATTGAAGTCAATGCAAAACAATAGCGACTAAAACTTTCCAAATGTCCTTTGCATTTAAGTTTGGCAAAGAATCAGGCAAAGTTTCAGTCGCAAAGTGAAACAATTTTCAAATTAAAATAACGTAGGTCAACCGAACAGTCTGCTAATCTATCGGAGCGATTTCCTTGTAAGCAATAATTTGCTCAAAAATCATCCTGGCATACGGCGCGGCAACAATCGAACCGTAACTTTGTCCTTGCGGTTCGTCAATAATAACCAAAGCCAAGTACTTGGGACTGCTTGCAGGGAAAAATCCTATAAAACTGGACTCGTACTTTCCGACGGCAAGTTTTCCGCCTTCGAATTTTTGCGCCGTACCTGTTTTTCCACCTACTTGATACCCGTCGATTTTGGCGTTTTTTCCCCCACCCTCGTCCACTACGCGCCTAAGATATCCTGCTATTTTTTGACTTGTTGCCTCACTTATCGGACGAGAAACAACCGTCGGTGTAGTTTTACGAACAGTTTGACCGGTTGTAGGATCGGATATTTCTTTCACCAAATACGGGCGCATCAGATACCCTCCGTTTACGGCAGCGGAAATTGCCGCACACAACTGAATAGGCGTAACCGCAATCGTGTGTCCGAACCCTATGCGCGCCAAATCTCCGTCGGTGACGGCATTTTGAGAAACCAATATTCCGCTTTGTTCTCCGGCAAAATCGATATCGGTAGTTTTTCCGAAACCGAAATTACCCAAATATTTGTACATAATGTCTTTGCCCAAGGACAATGCGATATCGGTAAAAATAGGATTGCAACTGTTATTTAACGCATCGGACAAATTTTGGTTGGAATGTTTTCCGTTGGCATGCTTTGTCCAACAACTAATCTTTGAGCCGTTTATAATCCTCACTCCGGACGAATTGAATACGTGCATTTCGGAAAAAGCGCGCGGATTGCCGTTTTTGTACTCCTCCAAACATGCTGCCGCCGTAATAACCTTAAAAGTCGATCCCGGTTCGTAAACGTCGGTAAGCAAAGTGTTTTTGGAACGTTGCATAAGCAATTCCACGTTATCGCGCGGAAGATTATTCAAATCCACACTCGGTTTTGCTGCCATTGCCAAAACTTCGCCTGTGTTTACGTCCATGACAACGGCGCGCGCCGAAACCGGACCGTTGTTGTGAAGTGCAAGTTCCAGCACGTTTTCAACGGCAAGTTGAATCGTTGCATCTATCGTAAGCGTCAGCGTCAATCCGTCGATTGCCGCGACATAACTCATCGTGCCGCTTTCCAATTCCTTGCCGACCAAGTCCGTATCGGTAAGCAATTCGCCGTCGATACCGGCCAAGTACTTGTTGTAGTAAGCTTCCAGCCCGGTTTGTCCGCTTCCGTCCGAGGAAACAAAGCCCAAGACTTGCGACAAAAATTCGCCGTAGACATAATCTCGCACACCGTTTGCTGCCAAGTATACCCCACGCAAATCCGCATTGCGAACCGCCTCGACTTGCTTATCCGAAAGCATGCGAGCAAGCGTAACTTCGGAAATACCTTTTGCCGTCAGTTTGGAATATAAAACACCGCTGTCCTTATCCAATATTTGCGACAACGTTTTAGAAACACCGTCGGCATCGCTTACGCTTTGCGGTCTGGCATATAAAGAATACCCGGTATGCGTTGTGGCTATCGTCCTGCCTTCCCTATCTACAATATCTCCGCGGTAGGCCTTTATGGGCAAATCTCTTTGCCACTGCTCCGCCGCGCGCGATTTTAACGCCGAACCCCAAACTACTTGTATATACGCCAAGCGCAAAAATATGACCGAGAACAAAAAAATTGCCGCCACCAAAAGTGACAGCAATCGTTTTTTAGATGTATAGTATTGCAACAATTTACTCTCCGAAGATACTGCAAAGCCAATCGCACAATGAATCGAACCAGTTGGTTTCTACGTTAAAATTTTGTGCGGGACGAGTTTCCAAACGAGTGTAAGATTGTGTGTTGGAGTTGGACGCATCCACATAGCCCAATTGTTGAGCTTTGTTAAGCAGGTCGGCATAATCTTCGGTGGAGATTTCTTTTTGCAAAGCGTCGATTTCCGAAGTAATTTGACCGTATTTTCCGTCCAATGCAACCACGCCGGAGAAAGACTCGCTAACAGCCACTCCGCAAATTGCAACAGCCAACACCAGCACAAGAACAACAGCA
>CAKRAM010000054.1 GCA_934294965.1 uncultured Clostridia bacterium | reverse complement strand
ACGTTGAAGATATTCATATACATTTTCGTTATAAACGCTTTGTTCGGAATATTGATGTTCTATGCGTCTAATTCCATAGTGCAGTTTGTGTCTAAAATAGGAATTTGGCAAACGCCGATCGTTGCGGCTATCGGACTTATTCCCAACTGCGCAAGCAGCGTTATAGTTGCTGAAATGTATTCCGAAAACATAATAGGTTTGCCTGCAATGCTGGCCGGATTGGTTTCTAACAGCGGAATTGCCTTGGCTGTGTTGTTTAAGGACAAAGAGCACACGAAACGTAATTTACTTGTAGCCGGTATAATGTATCTTGCAGGCGTTTTTATCGGCATTGGAGGAGAACTTGTCAAATTGTTGATTTGACAAATTGATTATGACGTACGTACTTATTACCGGCGCAAGTGTCCTTACGGCTTCCGTGTTAGGAACGTTGCTGGGCTTTTGCTTTACAAAAATTCCACATAAGTGGAACGATATAATAAACGGCTTTGCAGCAGGCGTTATGCTTGCCGCCGCAATCATCGGGCTGATTATGCCGGCTGCCGAAATGACCGCGGCAAAAGGTATTTGGCAAGTTCTTTTGGGAATAGCGGCAGGTGTGGCGGTGCTAAATTTGATAGATAAATTCACCCCGCACTTACACGCATTGCCTACTTCGTCGGAAGGCGAAATTGTCATTCACGAGGAAGAACACAAAACCAACGGCAAAACCAACAGCGTTTTGCTGTTCGTGCTGGCGATTGCCATCCACAACATACCGGAAGGTATAGCCGCCGGCGTCGGATTCGGAACAAACGACGTCGGAAATGCGTTTACCGTTGCAGGCGGAATTATTTTGCAGGATATTCCCGACGGTTTGGTTTTGGTTGCACCTCTTATGATGGCAGGCGTTAGCAAAAAGAAAACGTTTCTAATTGCGTTGGGTATTGCACTTCTGGAAGTGGTAGGAACTTTTATCGGTTATTTTGCCGCATCGGTCAGCACTGCCTTGCTGCCATTTTTGCTAAGTTTTGCAGGTGGAACAATGCTGTATTTGGTCAGCGACGAAATGATTCCGGATACACATTCTCACGGATACGAGAGACAAGCAACGTACGCACTGATAATAGGTTTTTGCGTTATGCTACTATTAGACGTGCTGTTGTGATTGCGGTACTTTTGCAATATTTCGGATACAATTTTGCAGTAGACTGTTTAACTTCTACTGCATTTTTTGTTTGCGGCAAGTTGTTTATTGCCGAAAGTTCAAGTGGCAAGCAACGTGGCAGTCGTTAGCGACAAACCGGCAATTTTCACGTGCCATCCCGAAAGTTTTTTTGTAGTTGAGCAATGCTCATGCGGAAAATAATTGCAACTATCGTAATTTAATATCCGTTCAAATGCTTGACGCGGCGAGAGTAGTCGTGTATAATTGGTGTAAAGTGATTTGGCTTTACAGAGGTTTGTATGGCATTGGATAAAATTCAATTGTCCGATTTGCTATCGGTATACACAAACGTTTTGACGGAAAAACAACGCGACGCACTTAAAATGTACTGTGATTGCGATTGTTCTCTTGCGGAAATTTCCTTGGAGAGCGGAGTTTCTCGTCAGGCTGTTCGCGATGCAATTGTCAATGGCGAAAAATCTTTGATAAAGTTGGAAGAATCGTTGCATTTATCTTCATTTATTGCAAAGTTACTCTCGGCAGTAAGTGATAACGACATAAATTTAGTTCGTGACGTACTCAATGCGTACGTCGCAAAGGAGTAGTTTTGGGCGCATTTTCTAACCTCACGGAAAGAATTAACCACGTGTTCTCCAAGTTGCGCAATCGTGGAGCACTTACCGAATTGGAAATAAAACAAGCCATGCGCGAAGTTCGCGTAGCTCTTTTGGAGGCCGACGTAAACTACTCGGTGGCAAAAGACTTTATTGCTAAGGTTTCCGAGATTGCAGTCGGCGAAGAGGTTCTTAAAAGCCTCACACCGGGGCAGCAAGTTATCAAAATCGTAAATGAGCAACTTGTTGAACTTCTCGGTTCAACGCAAAGCAAGTTGGGCGTATCGCCAAAGTTGCCCACAATCATAATGATGTGCGGCTTGCAGGGCGCAGGTAAAACCACTATGTGCGGTAAACTTGCGTTGTATTTGCAAAAGCAGGGCAAAAAAGTGTTGCTTTGTGCCGACGACGTGTATCGTCCGGCTGCTATCAAACAATTGCAAATAGTTGCGGACAAAGTTAAAGCCGGCTTCTTTGAAATGGGACAGGGCAATCCCACAAAAATTGCCGAACAAGCTGTAAAATTTGCCGAGAAAAACGGATTCGATACAGTTATAATCGATACTGCCGGCCGTTTGCACATAAACGAGCAATTGATGGATGAACTGAAATCTATCAAAAAAGCCGTCAATGTGTACGAAACATTGCTTGTTGTAGACTCGATGACAGGTCAAGACGCTGTAACCGTTGCAAAATCTTTTGACGAAGCGTTGGATATCTCCGGCGTAATCATGACAAAGTTGGACGGTGATACGCGCGGTGGCGCAACTTTGTCGATAAAGGCTGTTACCGGCAAGCCGATAAAGTTTGTCGGCACGGGCGAAAAGCCGGAAGATTTGGAGCCGTTTTATCCGGACAGAATGGCTTCTCGTATCTTGGGAATGGGCGACGTCCTTACACTTATAGAGAAAGCGCAAGCAGCCGTTGATGAGGAGCAAGCACTCAAAATGGCTAAAAAGTTGAAGAATGCTTCGTTTGACCTTAACGATTACTTGGAGCAAATGGATCAACTGGCAAAAATGGGCGATATGAATCAACTCGTCAACATGATCCCCGGCGCAGGCAAACTGAAACTCGGCGACAAGAAAATCGACGAGGTCCAAATGAAACGCAACCGCGCAATAGTGCTATCTATGACGCCGGAGGAGCGTGCAAACCCCAAATTGCTTAACTATTCCCGCCGCAAGCGTATTGCGCTCGGCTCGGGTACACAAGTTCAGGAAGTAAATCGTCTGATTAAGCAGTTTGAGCAAAGTTGTGAAATGATGCGCAAAATGGTCAAATCAAAACGCATGCCTTTCTAACAGGTCGGCTAATGGCACCAGCCGTAACAAAATTGTCGAATATCTTTGCAATCAAAGAATTCTATATACACAACAAATACATTTTTCGGAGGAAAACTAAAATGGCAGTTAAAATGAGATTGACAAGAATGGGCGACAAAAAGAGTCCTTTCTACCGCGTTGTGGTTATCGATTCCCACAAAGCTCGTGACGGACAATACGTTGAACTTATCGGTACGTACAATCCTTTGACGGAAGAAGTTAAACTTGACGTCGAAAAGGCTAAAAAATGGATTGAATGCGGTGTTCAACCTACCGAAACCGTTCGCACGCTTCTTGTTCGCGAAAACGTTCTCGAGCCCAGAAAAGCTAACAAAAAAGCCTAATCGAGGCGCGATATGCAGGAACTCGTAACTTATATCGTAGAAAGACTTGTTGACGATAAGCAAGCCGTAAACGTGTCTGTAAGTTCGGCGGACGGAGTGGAAACAATTTCCATTCGCGTTGCCGAGAAAGACGTCGGTAAAGTTATCGGCAAACAAGGAAAAATCGCAATGTCTATCCGCACGTTGGCAAAAGCCGTCGGAATTAAGGAAGGCAAACGTTACAACATCGAGATTGAAGACTAATTTTTTTGCCACAAGAAACCTTGTGGCAAATTTTGTAGTGAGGCACTTGTGAAAATCGAAATCGGAAAAGTGTTAAAAGCACAAGGCATAAAAGGCGAGATCAAAATTTACTGTTCTTCGGACGACTCGTCTATGCTAAAGGGCGTAAAAAGCATTTATCTTGACTCAAAAGAATACACGATAGACAAACTGCGTACCGTCGGAAAGTTTGCCTACATCCATTTGGCGGGCGTTTGTGACAGGAACACAGCGGAAATGTTGCGTGACGAAGTTGTGTTTGCAAATAAGGACGACTTGTATTTGGCTAGCGGTCGTTATTTGATCGATGACCTTATCGGCTGTGAGGTATCCACGGATAGTGGCAAACTTCTCGGCAGAATTCAAGACGTTTTGCAATACGGCGCAGCCGACGTTATTGTATGTTCGGGCGAAAAAGACTGTTCTTTTCCGTTTTTGAAAGACGTGGTTGTTTCCGTTGATACACAAAGGCTAAAAATGGTGGTAGATTCTACTAGGTTCGAACAGGTGGTGTGCTATGAAGATTGACGTCTTGACGCTGTTCCCGGAAATGTTTTCGCTTTTTGACGTTTCACTAATGGGAAAAGCGCGTGCAAAAGGATTGTTCGAGTTGAACTTGCACAATATCAGAGATTATTCGACCGATAAGCACAAAAAATGCGATGACGCACCGTTTGGAGGCGGCGCAGGCATGGTGATGATGCCGCAGCCTATTCACGATTGTATTTCGGCTGTTGATCCAATGCACAAGGCATTTCGCATCTATATGTCGCCACGAGGCAAAGTGCTTAAGCAGTCTATGGTAAAAACGTTGTCCGCGCAGGAAAATTTACTGATTTTGTGCGGACATTACGAAGGTGTTGATCAGCGCGTGCTTGATATGGATATCGACGAAGAAATTTCCATAGGTGATTACGTACTTTCCGGTGGAGAAATACCCGCTATGGCGCTTATAGACAGCGTTTTGCGCTACGTTCCCGAGGTGCTTGGCAATGAAGTTTCTACCGATGACGAATCTTTTTCCGGTAATTTGCTGGAATATCCGCAGTACACGCGTCCGCAAACGTATTTGGGAATGTCCGTTCCCGAAGTTTTGACTAGCGGCAATCATCAAAATATCGACAAATGGCGCAAAGAGCAATCGTTAGCGATTACAAAAGCCAATCGCCCTGATTTGTTGGAGGAGTAAACTTTGAATATACAGTGG
>CAKRAM010000053.1 GCA_934294965.1 uncultured Clostridia bacterium | reverse complement strand
ACATAGACTAGTGTAAAACAATTACCTGGCTGTGTTCCATAAACATTAACAGACAATAATTAACGCCGCAAGCAACTTGCTGCGGAAAGGAAGTAAGTAATGAAAGTATATCTAGACCATGCCGCAACAACTCCGTGCGATAAGCACGTGCTAGAGGCAATGTTGCCGTATTTTACCGAGGAATTCGGTAATGCGGACAGTCAGCATTTTTATGGTAGAGAAACCGCAAAAGCAATTGCCGACGCGCGCAAGTCCATTTCCGGCCTTATCGGTTGCAATCCCAACGAATTGTATTTTACCGGTAGCGGAAGCGAAGCGGATAATTGGGCAATAAAGGGAGTTGCTTTAGCGCGTCAAAATAAAGGCAAACATATCATCATTTCGGCTATCGAGCATCACGCAATTCTCAACTCCGCCGAATGGTTGGAAAAACACGGATTCCGCGTTACAAAACTTCCGGTGGATAGCACCGGACGCGTTCATCCAGAGGACTTGGAAAAGGCTATCGACGACGAGACGACGCTTGTTTCCGTGATGTACGTCAACAACGAAGTCGGAACAATTCAGCCGATAAAGGAACTTGCCAAAATTGCTCACGCTCACGGCGCATTGTTCCATAGTGATTGCGTTCAAGCTATGCCGTATATTCGTATAGATGTTGCCGAACTCGGTTTGGATCTCATGTCTATGTCAGGTCACAAGTTTTACGGTCCCAAGGGCGTAGGAGCGCTTTATATCCGCAATGGCGTAAAACCCGATAAACTAATTTGCGGCGGAGGACAGGAACGCGCTCAGCGTGGCGGTACGTCCAATACGCCCGCAATCGTCGGTATGGCTCGCGCATTGGAAGCGGCTGTTCGCGATATGGACAAAAACAATGCTCACATGGCTGAGCTTAGGGATCACTTTGTGGAACGTGTAAAAAAGGAAATTCCGTACGTTCGTTTTAACGGCAACAAAGAGTATCGTGTTCCCAGCGTTGCAAATTTCAGTTTCGAATTTGTAGAAGGCGAAGGTATTTTGATGCTTTTGGACTACAACGGAATTGCCGTTTCTTCCGGTTCGGCTTGTAGCAGCGGCAGTTTGGATCCGTCCCACGTTCTACTTGCTATGGGTGTTCCAATTGAGATATCTCACGGTTCGATTAGGTTCTCCTTTGGCAAGGACAACACTATGGAAGAAACCGATTACACGGTAGACAGACTTGTGGAAACTATTGCTCGTTTAAGAGTAATGTCGCCGTTATTTAACGAAAAGACAGGAGGAACTTACAATGTATAATCAAAAAGTTTTGGATGCTTTCGCTCATCCGCAAAACGTTGGTGAAATAGAAAATCCCGATGGCGACGGAACCGTAGGCAATGCGACTTGCGGCGATATTATGCGTATCACACTCCGTATTGAAAACGACGTTATCACCGACGCAAAATTTCAAACGTTCGGGTGTGCGGCAGCAATTGCAACCAGTAGCACTGCAACGCAAATGGTTATCGGTATGACCGTGGACGAAGCATTGAAACTTACAAACGCCAAAGTGGTGGAAGCGTTGGAAGGCTTGCCTCCGCAAAAAATTCACTGCTCGGTTTTGGCGGAAGAAGCAATCAAAAAAGCAATTGAAAACTACCGCGAAAAGCAAGCGGGCAAAACTCCGCAGTCCGATAAGCCTATCGAATACGTGTAGTGTCGGGACATATTTAATGAATTTCGGGTTCGACTTTGTCGGACTCGTTATTTTTTGTCCCAAATGCATTTTCATGCCGGTTGAATACAATTTGCTATTTGGCACACACTATCAAAAAAGATATAAGGAGGCTTATATGAACAAACTAATTTTAGGTATGGCTTTGGGCGCATGCGCGGGACTACTTATTTCCGAAATCCCGGAAGTTAAAAAGTATCTGGACAAAGGCAAAAAGAAAATGCAAAACATCGCAAAATAGTGCGTAGCAAACGATAGTATTCGGATGATGCCTGTGGTTTAGTCACTGTGTGGTTGTAGTATTTTTGCACTTTCTGCACATAATATTGCGGCGTTTAGTCCCTCAATAATATGCGCCGATTGTGCGATGGCTGTTAACACAGTGGTGTATCAATGTAAAAATAGCGCAAAGGTGTCTATGCTGTTGACAATGGAGTTTCGCTTGTGATGTTGCGCGTCCAGATAAGATAAACCGTAGAAGAAAATCTTTTGTTCGTAGGTAAAATCATTCAAACAATTAAGTGTTTGGCAGATATACCGATGTTTTGCTTGTTGTAGTGCGTAATTCGTAGGTATTGGCGCGCTAATATGGTTTAATATTAAAATTCAAATACGGTAATTAAATTTTGTCGTATATGGTGGCAAAGGTGTAAACATGTTGTGGCAACCGGCGCCTTTTTGCCGCATTTTGTGTAAACGTCGCATATTTGCGTGGTTTTGTTGCAAAAAGTTCAAAAATTATCGTCTAGTTTATTGTCCGTTGTGATAAATTGTGCTACAATACACCTATGGGAAGAATTATGGCTTTGGACGTCGGCGACGTTCGCATTGGAATAGCGGTTTCCGATTTGATGGGTATTATTGCCAATCCGTTGGAAACGTACACGCGCAAAGGCAATTTGGAAACCGACGTGAAGTATATCGTCGATTTGGCAAACACGCACGAAGTGTCTTTGTTTGTATCCGGTTTGCCACTTGGGCTGGATGCCCGCGAAAACGAGCAAACTGTAAAAACCCGAGCGTTCATTGACGAATTGTCCAAACATACAGCTATCCCCGTAAAATATATGGACGAGCGTTTTACAACTTTATCCGCCGAGCGTGTTCTCATTCAGGGCAATGTCCGGCGCGAAAACCGCAAAAAGGTAATAGATAAGGTTGCGGCGACCATAATTTTGCAAAATTATTTGGACAGTAAAAGATAATATCGGAGGTATAAAAATGTCTGAAGAAATTAAAGTTGAAGTTTGCGATTGCGAACATGATCACGACGAATGCGACTGCGGTTGCGAACGCGACGAAGACGTTGTCGTTCTTGAGGACGAAGACGGAAACGAAATACCGTTCCACTACGTAACAACCTTGGAACACGAAGGTAAGGAATACGTTTATCTTCAAGCTGCCGACGCCGACGAAGACGATTTGGTTATCGAAGTTTTCGAGTTGGAAACGGTAGAAGAAGATGGCGAAACCTACGATCGTTTGTTCCCCGTAGACGACGATTTGTACGAGATTTTGTACAACAAGCTCATGGAAGAAGTCGCTCACGAATGTGACGGCGAAGAAGAATGCGACTGCGGTTGCCATCATCACGAATAATATAAATAATGCCGTCAAACAACGTTTGGCGGCATTATTTCAGTTTGATGACACATTTTTCAAAATGTGCTTTGTCCAATATGTTTGATTGGCATAACATTGTAAAACGGGTGTATTAAAACAAAATTTAGACGCTGTGTCAAATGTTTTGCCGACGATTTTTACAAGATAGTGTCATTGAGCCGCAAATCCATTGTAAAGCAGTAAATACAATGTATTTGCATATTATCGATCAACCCGTAAGGTACAATCTTATTTACGGGTGATTTTGGAGTAGCAAAAAAAGGCAAGGAATCGATTGACTCCTTGCCTTGTTTTATTAGGATTGGTTATTTGTTAAAGTAGTTGGCAATTGTCGTGTAGAGTTTTTCCGAGAGAGGAGATGACAATCCGCAGTCGTTCAAAATTTCGTCGTAAGTGGCTGTTATGGTTTTGTTTCCGTCGCTGTCAACTTGTACAAATTTGGAATTGTGAGCAAACGTAAACAATCCGAAGTAGGATTTTCTTGCATGGTCAAGACCTTCCGTTTGAGCGATGGTGTACAGTTCCACGCAAGGCAATGCGCTCATTGCGTAAGAAACGTAGTATGCCGGGCTGTCGAACGCAACCAGTAGCCAGTAGGGGAGATTGCTGTCTTCAAACAGGCCTTCGCCGTAGGAATTGACAATCGTGGTATAAAGTTGGTTGTATTTGCTTGCATCGATGCCGTTGCGATAGTCTTCGGCATTGTAGTAGTTTGCGTAAACCGCTTGTTCAAATTCGTCGACGGACGATCCGAGAATGATGTTCTCCAACATTTGAAGCAGTTCGTTATATTCCAGCATTTTGAAGCCGTCAACGATGTCCGCAGGTTTGTTTTGAGAAAGCCACGCCAGGAACAAAAGTTCGTTGCCTTGAGAGTGCGTTTCCATAAGGTCCATAGATGCTTCCAGACCGGGGTTGTAAACATCTTCGTAGTAGTGACCGAATTCGTGAATGAACGTAAACGCATCGGAGTAAGATTCCGCTTCAAAGTACATCAACGAGCCGTTGGTCAAACTCCAAGTATAGGCGCCTTCGTTTTTGCCGTAGAATAATCGGCCGTCTTTGAACGCATTGTTTGCTGCATTGTAGAAGTTGATGCCCGCTTTGGTGTCGGTCAGGTAGTTGAAGTAGTTGCTGAGGTAGCCGTTGGCGAGTATTGCCAAATCCTTGTCGTATTCGCTTGCTGTTTCGGCAAGAGGATTTGCACTTAGGGCGTTGAAGAATTTGGCGTTATCTTCCGATCCCCAATCTTTTTTGTTCCAAAGGGTGTTTGCTTGTGCTTTGAGTTTTGTATACAACGGAACGATGTATTGCTTAACGTACTTGTGCAAGCTCTTTGCCGATGCGGGTGTGTAGTCGCGGGAATAAGTGTTTGCATACGCATATTTCATATATTGATTTTCGCCGTAGCCTGCCGATTTTGCTATCGCGTTGTTGTTTGCAACAAATTCGCCGTATTTTGTTTCGATTTGCGCAACCAATGAATTTATCGTCGATTGGTCTTCTGCAGAGTACAGTTGTTCCAACAATTGCGAGTATTCGTTTACGATTCTCGTAGAGTTGATGTTCAATTCCGCGCTTCCGTCGTATTGTGCCGCCAATGCTCTGGCATCGGCAATGTCTGCTTCTGTCCAACTTTCGTAGAAATAATTTTTGAAGTTGGAGTTGTAAATAGTTTCGTAAAGCGTGTAGTAGTTGGCAATCATCGTGTCGTAGAAGTCCGAAACGAGGGTTGCGTTTGCGTTGTCGGTTGCCGACATGGAGATATCCGCAAGTACCGTTGCATATTGATATTGTGTTCCTACGTAGTCCAATCCGTCCGAATATTGGTTATACTTTGCCAAAAATTGTTCGTTGGATGCGGTTTCTTTTCCGGAAAGTATGTTTGTGATAGTGGTGTACAATTCTTCATATTGAACTTTTTGGGTATCATTGAAGTTGTAGTCAAGTTTGAAAGAGTGCGTGCTGTCTGTTCTTCCGACAACGTTGCAACCTTCTACCGTACATTTGCCGTAAGTGAAGTAGCTGGTAAATACGTGCGTGTGAGTGTCGGGGTTGGGATTCGGATCGGGAACTACTGTTCCGCCGGGTACCGTGACTATGGGAGAAACGACCGTTCCGTCGTCTTCTTGTATTTGGCACATTTCAAAGTATTTGCCGGAGTCGTCTTTACTAATGGCCAAATAACCGTAAACGATTACTTCGTCGCCGACCGCCAGTGTGGGTAGTCCTTCGAGCGAATAGCTGTTTACAAAAATAAATTCGTCTTCAGTTTCGTCGTCTTCGCCGATGTACATATAGTTATATTGGCCAAGGTCGTCAGTGTCCGTACCTACGTACCAAATGATATTACTCTTAACGTAAATTTTGGTTTCGGAAATTTCGTCTACGTTCATACTTGCGTACACTTGGGCAACTTCCGCTACGGTGTATGCCGTCGCCGCCGTAAGTCCGTCGCCTTTTACCGAAGGAGGAGTAACGCTGCCGTCGTCGGCTTTCCAAACAATGGTGGGGTTAACGCCGATAGAACTTATGTAAGCAATTTCGTATACGTTGTTTTTAGAAAAGTAGGTCAAGTATCCGTGAACAACGATTTGGTCGCCTTTGGAAATAGAACTGTAGTTTCCAAGCAAGGCGGAATAGACCATAAACTTTCCGGAAGTGTCGGAAGCGCTGTCGGCTGCGTCAAAACTGTACGTCTTATGTGCCGAATCGTACTTCGGCTCGGATGTTACGTATGCTTTTACGTAGTACGCTTGAGAGGAGTTCGTTTTTCCGTCTGCGTCGATTTTTGCAATCGCATCGGCTACCGTAAACGCGGTATCGATGCTGTTGCCGTCGCGAAGGCTCGGTTCGGGAGTTGTTTCGCCGCTGCCGCTGTAGGGAACTTCTTTTATGGAAGTATTGCCGTTGCTCAAAGTGAAAGTAAAGCGCAGAAATTTATTTCCTTTGCTATCGGTTATAACTTCTACGTTTACGTCGACGAGTCCGACACCGGCTTCGCCTTTGTCGCCTTTGTCTCCTTTATCGCCCTTGTCGCCTTTTTCACCTTTTACGCTTGCGAGCCATTGTTCATAGCTCATTGCTTGTTCGCCAAGACTCTCGGCGTAGGCAACGTAGTAAGTGTACTGCTTGTATGCTAGGCTGTTTTCGTCATCGTTTTGAACGCATGCGGCAAACGTGCCGAACAGCATCACGAAAACAAGCAACAAGGACAGCACTGTCAATGTTTTTTTCATTTAAGAAATCTCCTTTATTTTATTTTGCTAATCAATAGTACTAACCAATCCTTAAAATTTTGTTGAATTCGGTAAAATTGTTGCGCCAACATTATAGCACAATTGTGCTAACTTGTACAGTAGAAAGCGGATAATTTGTCGCGAACGCAATTTTGTCCTGTACCTTGCAAAAAGTGCGCAAAATTTTGTTGCAAAATGTAAAGCGTTGTGCTATAATCTACAAGGTTTAATTCGCATTCGTGCAATATTTGCGTTCTGTGCCCGGTTGCCATCGGGTTGTGCGCGGAGTTTGACTGTACGGAGAGGTTAACAACAAATAAATTTTTAGGAGAGTATCTATTATGGCAGTTGTATCTATGAAACAACTTCTTGAAAGCGGTGTACACTTCGGTCACCAAACAAGAAGATGGAACCCCAAAATGAAAAAGTATATCTATGCGGAACGCAACGATATTCATATCATCGACCTTCAACAAACGGTTGCGCAAGCTGAAGCGGCATATGCATTTGTTCGCGATATCGCAGCATCCGGCAAACCCGTGCTGTTTGTAGGAACCAAAAAGCAAGCGCAAGAAGCTATCAAAACCGAGGCAGAACGTTGCGGGATGTACTACGTTAACAATCGTTGGCTCGGCGGCACGCTTACTAACTATAAAACAATCAAAACTCGTATCGAAAGATTGAACCGTATCAATCAAATGGAAAAACTCGGCGAGCTTGAAAACTTCCCCAAAAAAGAAGTTGCAAAAATGCTTGAAGAACGCGACAAATTGGAAGCAAACCTTGGCGGTATCAAAGATATGAAGGGTATGCCCGGTTGTATCTTTATCGTAGACCCCAAAAAGGAAGCTATTGCCGTTGCAGAAGCTCACGCTTTGAATATCCCCATCGTTGCTATCGTAGATACCAACTGCGATCCCGATCAAGTTGATGTGGTAATCCCTGCAAACGACGACGCTATCGGCGCAATCAAAGTTATCGCTTCCATCATTTCCGGCGCTGTAATCGAAGCAAAAGAAGGCGTTGTTATGACGGCTCCCGAAGACAAAGTAGAAGAAAAAGCAGAAACCGAGGAGGCTAACAATGGCTAATTTTACCAGCGCAGACGTAATGAAACTTCGCGAACAAACCGGTGTAGGTATGATGGACTGTAAAAAAGCGCTCGTTCAAACCGACGGTAACTTCGAAGAAGCTATCAAGTACCTTCGTGAAAAAGGTATGGCATCGGCAGCTAAAAAGCAAAGCCGTGTTGCTGCAGAAGGTCTTGTAAAATGTTTGGTTTCCGACGACAAAAAGAGCGGTGTAGCCGTAGAAATCAACTGCGAAACCGACTTTGTTGCTCGTTCCGACCAATTTCTTGCTCTTATCGACAACATTGCTCATCATTTGCTTCAATCCAACGCAAAATCCGTTGAAGAAGTTATGGAAGAAGCGTACTGTGCCGATGCAAGCAAAACGATCAGCGTTCTTATAGCCGAAGCGACCGCAGCAATCGGCGAAAAAATCTCTTTGCGCAGATTTACAAAGTACGCTCTTTCCGAAAACGGAATCGTTGCAAGCTACATCCACATGGGAGGAAAAATCGGCGTTTTGACCAAGATCGTTACCGATGCTTCCGCAGAATCCGTTGCCGAACTTGCCGCTAACATTTGTATGCAAATCGCTGCAAGCAAGCCTCAAGTTGTAAACATTGCCGACGTTGACGCCGCGCAAGTCGAAGCAGAAAGAGAAATCTTCACCGTTCAAGCAAGAAACGAAGGTAAACCCGAAAATGTTATTGCAAAAATGGTTGAAGGTCGTGTTCATAAGTACTACAAAGAAGTTTGTCTTTTGGAACAAGAATACGTTCGCGATTCTTCTTTGTCTATTAAGCAAGTGCTTGCCGAAACCGAAAAAGCGGTTGGTGCAAAAATCACCGTTGCTGCCTTTGTTCGTTACGAAATGGGCGAAGGCATCGAAAAACGCCACGAAAACTTTGCCGAAGAAATTCAAAAACAAATCAACGGCTAAAAATTAAATTTTAGGAGGGAACAACGCAATATTTGTGTTGTTCCCTTTTTTAAGTAAAAGGGGATAGTTATGTCCGAATATAAAACTATTTTGTTAAAAATCAGCGGAGAAACATTTGAAGGTGCAAACGGCGCAATCGATATCGATTCCGTAAAAGCGATTGCCGAACAACTTAATCGCGTTCGCAAATTGGGTGTTCGTTTGGGGATTGTCGTCGGCGGAGGTAACTTTTGGCGCGGTAGATCCGCGCAAGGCCTTGAACGCGCGACTGCCGACGGAATTGGAATGTTGGCAACCGTTATGAATGCTTCGGCTTTGGGCAGTGTGATGTCCGATATGGGTATTCCAAATAAAGTGGTTTCGGCTGTTCCTGTTGAAAAAGTTGCCGACAGATATTATTTGCCGGAAATCAAGTCGTTTTTGAACGACGGAATAGTTGTATTCGGGGGCGGAACGGGCTCTCCGTTTTTCTCCACCGACACGGCTGCGGTTCTTCGCGCATGTGAAATTTGTGCGGATGCCGTGGTATGTTCCAAAGCCGTAGACGGAATTTACGACAAAGATCCGGTTACGCATGCCGATGCTGTTAAGTTTGACGAAATTTCTTACGACGAAGTTATCTCCAAAAACCTAAAGGCTATGGATTTGACTGCCATTGCTATGGCAAAAGAGTTTGGTATAACACTGCTTGTATATGGCAAAAACGAACCTGACGGACTTATTAGAGTGCTAAAAGGCGAAAAACTTGGTACTATCGTAAAATAGCTATTGAGATTTTTCGTATTGTGTAGTAAAATATAGTAGGAATTGCGAACTATGATTGTTCGCGCAAAATATTGTACAGGAGTTTATAAAATGACATACGCAACCCCTCAAATTGAAGAATTGTTTATGAATTTTGATTTTTCTTGCGAAAAAGCATTGGATTATATGAAAGGCGAATATAATCTTATGAGAGCAGGTAGAGCTAATCCCAAATTGGTTGAAAACATAAAAGTCGACTACTACGGAGCGCTTACACCGATTAACCAAATGGGAAACATTTCCATTCCCGAGCCGAGATGCTTGGTGATCACTCTTTGGGACAAATCCGCTTTGAAGGACGTAGAACGCGCTATCCTAGCCGCAAATATCGGCGTTACGCCGCAAAACGACGGCACGGTTATACGTTTGACCTTCCCCGTATTGACAGAAGAACGTCGTAAAGACTTGGTCAAGCAGGTTAAAAAACTTGCCGAAGATACCAAAGTCGTTCTTCGTAATGCTCGTAGAGATGCCATGGACGCGCTCAAAAAGGAAAAGAATGCAAAAACCACTTCTGAAGATTTGATTGCAAATTACGAACAAGAAATCGACAAAGCGCTTGCAAAGCAAATTGAATTGGTGGATAAACTTTCCAAGGACAAAGAAAACGACGTAATGTCCGTTTAATAAATGAACACAAATGACCTTATCGGACTTGAAGTTTGTCAAGCCTGCGACAAATTGCTTGCCGCGGGTATAACAGACTTCAAGTTTGTTTATTATATCGACAGAAAGCAAAACGAATACGATAAAGAAATCGTTACGGCAGTGCGACAATCGGACAATGGACTTGTTTTGGTTGTTTGCCGTTTTCAATTTGACGTATAATCTATTCCTGCTGCCTTTGGGAGTGGGGCGTTTTGTCTTGCAACAAATATTTACGGTGTTTTGATGAATAATTTGCGTCACGTTGCAATGATTATGGACGGTAACGGT
>CAKRAM010000052.1 GCA_934294965.1 uncultured Clostridia bacterium | reverse complement strand
GACCTCACTCAGGAGGAGTTGGCGCAACGTACGGAATTGACAAAAGGCTACATTTCTCAATTGGAAAACGACGTTTGTTCGCCGTCTATAGCAACCTTGCAAGATATACTAAACGTTTTGGGCGTATCCTTGCAGGAGTTCTTCACCGAACCCAAAGAGGAAAAAATTGCCTACACGCAATCCGACTACTTTTTCAGCAAAAACGGCGGCGGAACAAACACTTGGCTTATTCCCAATTCGCAAATAAAGGAAATGGAACCGATAATTCTATCCCTGCCGCAAGGGGCGGAGTGCGACGAACGCTATCCGTTCGAGGGCGAGGAATTCGGCTATGTGCTGTTCGGAAGCGTGGAACTCGTAACGGCAAACCAAACTTGCAAATTGTCCTGCGGCGACAGTTTTTCCATCGACGGCAAAAAGCAACACAAGCTCAAAAACGTCGGTAAAACCGAAGCCAAAGTGCTGTGGGTAACAACGCCGTCCAATTTTTAGCGGCGGACAAATCGATATTTTCGGCAAAATCGCACGCAAGAGCCAATCGCGTTTTGCCTAAACACTCAAAGAAAAAATAACTGCGGCTTTGCCGCCGGGAGGTTCTGTATGGACGACAAAATTATAGAGATCAAAAACGTCTACAAGTCTTATGACGAAAAGCCGGTAGTAAAAAACGTTTCGCTATCCATCAAACGGGGGGAATTTGTAACGTTTCTCGGACCGTCGGGTTGCGGAAAAACAACGACGCTCCGAATGATTGCCGGTTTCGAACAACCGACTAGCGGACAAATCCTGTTCGAAGGGCAAGATATAACGCAATTGCCGCCTCACAAGCGCAACATCAACACGGTATTCCAAAAATACGCGTTGTTTCCGCATCTTTCCGTGTTCGGAAATATTGCCTTCGGATTGAAACTCAAATCCGTCCCGGACGGCGAACCCTACGTGGACAAAAAGGGCAACACCGTACAAAAAATGCGCAAATTGACCAAAAAGGAAATTGCCGACAAAGTTAACGACGCACTCAAAATGGTGGACTTGGAAGACTACGGACATCGCGCCGTCAATTCTCTTTCCGGCGGACAGCAACAACGTGTGGCAATCGCTCGCGCTTTGGTCAACGAACCACAGGTTTTGCTTTTGGACGAGCCTTTGGGCGCATTGGACCTCAAAATGCGCAAAGATATGCAACTGGAACTTATGTCCATGCACAAAAAACTGGGCATCACGTTTGTGTACGTCACGCACGATCAGGAAGAAGCGCTCACCATGTCGGATACGATCGTGGTAATGAAGGACGGCGTAATTCAACAAATAGGCTCTCCCAACAAAGTGTACGACGAGCCTGCAAACGCCTTCGTTGCCGACTTCATCGGCGAAAGCAACATTTTCTCGGGCGTGATGGAGCGGGACTGCTTGGTAAACATCTCGGGCAATCGCTTCGAATGTGTGGATAAGGGCTTCAAATACAACGAGCCTATCGACGTAATCATTCGTCCGGAAGATATCAAAATCGTACCCGTCGGCGCACAAAATTGCCTAATCGAAGCCGAAGTGCAAACCTGCGTGTTCAAAGGCGATCACTATCAGGTAACGGCTCTAACCTTTGGCGAGGAGCGAAACGAACTTGTCATTCACGACAATGTTCAGGTGGAAATCGGGGACAAAATAGGCTTGTACATAAAGCCGTTCGACTTCCACATAATGCACAAAGCGCGCCTAATAAACACGCTGGAAGGGGAAATTTACGAAGAAGGCGTCGTGACAATTTGCGACGGCAACTTCCCCTGTACAAGCACTCTTCCGGAAGGCACCAAAGTCAAAGTTACGGTAGACTTCGACGACGTGGAACTGACCGACGACGAAGAAGACGGCGTAATCGGCGCAACGGTAATTTCGTCTATATACAAGGGCAGTTATTGGCAGTATATCGTCCGCACCGACACCTACTACGACTTTTTTGTAGATAACGACTACGAGTGGCTCACGGGCGACCGCGTCGGTATCAAAATCGCTCCGGACAAGTTGCTTATCGAGGAGATAAAGGAGGAAGTCGATGGGTAAGTTTCGTTTTTCTCGCAAGGCGTTTGCCTTTCCGTATATGCGGTTTTTGCTCATATTCGTCGTAGTGCCGCTGGTAATCGTGCTTATTTACGCGTTCGTAGGCGAGGACGGCGGATTTACGCTGGATAACTTTGCCGAATTCTTTTCGGATAAAGGCGGCGGCATGACGGTGCTGGGCAACTCGCTGCTCATAGGAGTAATCACCACAGGCATATGCCTTATTATCGGCTATCCGTGTGCGTACTTGTTAAGTAAGTATCACACTTCAAGCAAAGTGCTGGTGCTGCTGTTCATTTTGCCGATGTGGATCAACTTTTTGATTCGCACACTGTCCACCAAGGCGCTGTTTTTGGCAATCGACGCCAAGCTCGGCATGGGAACGGTTTTGTTCGGAATGGTGTACAACTACCTGCCGTATATGATCTTGCCCCTGCACACGACGCTTGTGT
Organism: uncultured Clostridia bacterium; assembly: GCA_934294965.1. GTDB lineage: Bacteria > Bacillota > Clostridia > Christensenellales > CAG-314 > Fimimonas. Next base: position 18,201 of record CAKRAM010000052.1, on the reverse strand, counting down.
CAATCGACCACAGTTACGTGGAGGCGGCTGAGGACTTGGGCGCAGACAAGTTTACGGTATTTTTCAAAACGTTGTTGCCACTTTCCCTTCCGGGGATAATAAGCGGCATAACAATGACGTTTATCCCGGCAATATCCACTTTTGCCATTTCGGAAATTTTGTCCGGAAGCAAAATCTATTTGTTCGGCGACGCAATCAATATGCACTTCTCCAAAACGGTAAACAGTTTCGGCGTGGGAAGCGTAATGAGTTTGGTAATGTTGGTAATAGTTGTTCTTTCCAACGTGCTTGTAAACTTGACCAATAAGGAAGAGGAGGTTAAAAGCGTACTATGAAAAACGAAAAACTTAAACGCTTTTTTGCCGACGGCTATCTTATCTTGGTTTTGGCACTGTTGTATTTGCCGATACTGCTCATCATCGTGTTCAGTTTTTCCGGCACAAGCAACTTCCGTTTTACCGACGGCTTTACGCTATCCAGTTACAAAAGTTTGTGGGACGAACTCGCAACGCCGGGCAGCGCGCTGTTGGACGCAATCAAAAACACGCTTATTTTGGCATTGTCGGCTAGCGCAATTTCCACAGTTTTGGGCGCGGTTTCCACAATCGGCATTTATTGCCTCAAATCGCGTTGGAAAAAGATAACGCTCACCGTCAACCAACTTCCCATGATCAACAGCGAAATAGTCATGGCAGTGTCGCTTATGATGTTTTTTGCGTTGTTCAGCCGCGTTTTTCCGCAAGGAATGCCTCGCCTAATTATCTCTCACGTTGCTTTTTGCACGCCGTACGTGGTTCTTTCGGTTTTACCCAGATTGCAAAAAATGGATCCCAACATGTACGAAGCGGCATTGGACTTGGGCGCAAATCCGTTTGTGGCAATGATAAAAGTCGTGTTCCCGTACATCATGCCGGGCATAATCTCGGGTTTTGCAATGGCGTTTACGCTGTCGTTGGACGACTTTATCATCACACAGTTCAACAAAGGCGACACCGGGCTGGAAACGCTCTCGACATATATCTACGAGGACGCTCGCGTAAAAAGTTTGGAGCCGTACTGGTTTGCCGTGTTTAGCGTGTTCTTCGTTTTGATGCTGACTCTTCTTCTTGTCATCAACGTCACAAAGGCAGGCAAAAAGGAGGAAGCAAAACGATGAAAAACAAACGCATTTTTGCAATCCTTGCGGTAGCCGTAATGTGCGCTTGCAGCGTGTTTTCCCTTGCGGCGTGCGCGTCCGACGGCGAAACCGACAGCCTTGTAATTTACAACTGGGCGGACTATATGTACGACGGCTATGAAGAGGAATTTTCCGCCTACTACAAACAGGTTACCGGCAAGGACATCAAACTGACTTACGTAACTTTCGACACCAACGAAACGATGATAACCAAAATCACCAAGGGCGACACTAAAATCGACGTTATGTGCCCCAGTGAATACGCAATTCAAAAGTTGCTGCAAACCGACTATCTTGTTCCGCTTAACTACTTCGACGGCGAACAAAAGTACACACAAGGGCTGTACGACCTCACCGGTTACGTTCACAACGCCAACAACGTTCAAAGCCAAATCGTCGAAAAAATCTCGGCGGATTTCAGCGGATTGACCTGCACTTCGCGCACCGACGGAAAAACCTACACGGCGGACATGGTGGACTACATGGTGCCGTATATGTACGGAACGTTGGGCATTTTGTACAATCGCGCTCGTTTTGAGGAATTGGGCATAACTGCCGAAAAAATGAACCGCGCCAATTGGGGCATTTTGTTCAACGACAGCGGTATGCGTGACGAACAAGGCAACGTCATTCCCCTTTCCGATGCGCTTGTCGGCAGCATTTTGATGAAGGACAGCATCCGCGACAGTTACGCCGCAACCTTGTTCTACTTGGTGGAAAGCGGCGCATTGGACGGCAAAACCGACGAAAACGGCAAACTTTACACCGATATGTCCGCAGCCGAACTTATCAACTGCGTGGACGACAACACAATAGAAGCTTGCAAGGACGCACTCACCGCTCAAAAGGAACAACTTTTCGGCTACGAGGTGGACTTTGGTAAGGATGACCTGCTTAAGGGCAACGCCATGGTGGACTTGGCTTGGAGCGGCGACGCAATGTACGCCGTGGAAGAAAGTTGGAACGACAGCCTCAATGGCGGCGAAGGCGGCTACGAACTGGGGTACTACGTACCTCATACCTACGGCAACATTTGGTTCGACGGTTGGGTGGTTCCCACAACCTACAATCCGGAGCATATCACGGCAATAAAGTTGTTTATCAACTTCCTCAACACACCGCGCGTCGCTGCGGAAAATATGTACACAATCGGCTATTCTTCGGCAGTTGCCGCGGATAAAGTCGAAGCCGACGACGAAGCAAAATCGGCGCTGGCAAGGTTGTACTTTGTCAACTGCCCGTACTATGAGTTCACAAAGGAAGAACTTGCCGAAAACGGCGGCGAGTACGCTTACGACAACTGGGACGATTTTGCCGACGAGTTTTTCCGCTACGAGGACGAGGTGGACAACAGCAACTGGCGCTATCCGTTCGTATCGGCAACCGAAGATCCTACCAGCAACCGCAACCTTGCAACGCTAGGTATGATGCGCGATTTCGGCGATAGAAACAAACAAGTCGTAACCATGTGGAACTATGCGCGTTCGGCAGGCGTCTCGGCGCTTCCCGTGTTCGGATTGTTTGTGGCTGCGATTGCCGTAGCGGTCGGCGCGGTGGTGGCTGTCCGCGCAATCGTTCAAAGCCGCAAAAACAAAAAAGTGATCAAGCACAACAAGTAGTTTGTTCGGCAAAATTTCGCAACGGATTGCCCGCATCTACGCATCAACTTGCAAAATTTTGTCAAAAATCCTTGGTTTTTGTCGATTTTTGAGCGTATAAGAGGCTCTACGACCGAAAACTTTTTCAAAATCATTGATAAATATTTAATTATGCATTATAATTAACGATGGCTGCGTACGCGTCGTCATCGTCTAATCGGCGGTGGTGGCATACGTGTCGTCACCGTTTTGCATTGTGCAAAAACCTGTCCGAGTATGTTTTCGGCAGGAGAAACAATCGCAACATTGTGGCAATCCGAGTTTGTTTTCGGCATTGCCTTGGGCAAGTTTAGTATTAAGAGGTTGTTATGCAAATTATTCCGGCACCGCAAAAGTTCGTAAAAATCAACGGTACCTTTTCTGTGGACGCACAAACCAAAGTGTTTTGTCACAACGAGTTTCTTGGCGAAATTCAACTCTTTTGCGACTACGTAAAATCTAGTTGCGGCTTCGATTTGGCTTTCACCGAAAATATCGAGGAAGCACACGTAATATTCAATCACAACGTTCGCTGTTTGGACGGTCAATATTTGATCATGATAAACCAAGGCGTCGCAACGGTTTCGGCAAGCGACAAAGCGTCCTGCTTTTACGCAGTGCAGTCCCTGCTGGGACTGGTTCACGCTGAAAACGGTCAAATCTCGGTCAACAACTGCTATCTTGAAGATCGTCCCGTGTTTGCCCACAGAGGGCTTTTGTTGGACGTTTGCCGCCACTTTTTCGGAGTGGAAACGGTCAAAAAAGTCATCGACCTGATGGCAATTTTCAAACTCAACAAACTGCATTTGCACCTGTCGGACGATCAAGGTTTCCGCGTGGAAATCGGCAAGTATCCTTTGCTTAACACAGTCGGCTCGTACCGTGGCGGTTCGGAAGTGGTTTCCGGCGGAAAAAGGTACGTTGACGAAGTGCCTCACGGCGGCTACTACACCAAGGCGGACATTGCCGAAATCGTTTCCTATGCTGCGTCCAAACATATCGACGTCATTCCGGAAATCGACGTTCCCGGTCATGCCGTCGCAATGATAGCCTCCTATCCGTGGCTTTCCTGCACGGGGCAAGTTGCGGAAGTTCGCAAAAGATGGGGCATATCCAAGGACATTTTGTGTGCCGGTAACGACGACACTCTAACATTCGTTTGCGACGTGCTGGACGAAGTTGCCGAAATGTTCCCCTACGAGTACATACACTTGGGCGGCGACGAAGTTCCCAAAGATAGATGGTGCAACTGCAAACTTTGCCGTCAAAAGGTGGCGGACTTACGTCTTTCCGGTTTTGACGAGTTGCAAACCTACTTTGTGGAGCAAATTCGCCTTCATTTGCAACAAAAGGGTAAAAAAGTTATTTGCTGGAACGACGGCATCGACGGCGCGGACGAAAACGTGGTAAGCCAAGTTTGGAAGCCGAAAACGCTTTCCAAAGGCAAAAAGCAGGCAAATAACGGACGAAAAACCATTTTGTCCCCCTTCTTCAACATGTATTTCGACTACCCCTACGCAATGACGCCGCTCTCCAAAACGTATGCGTTCAAACCGCTTTGCGGCATCAAAAAGAGTGCAAAAAACAACGTTTTGGGCGTGGAAGGCGCTCTTTGGACGGAGTACGTGGCAAGCGAGGAAAAACTTTTCTTCAACTTGCTGCCCCGTATGTGCGCGCTTGCGGAAGTGGCTTGGGGGTACAAGCGTTGCGGATTTACCAAACGCGTAAAGGGCTACTATCCCTTGTTCGAGCAAAACGGCTTAACGTACAACGCAAAAGCCACACGCGGCAAATGTTTGTTTGCCCGTATTTCCAAAACCAAGGCGTTTTTTAACAAAGACGCCGACATAGAACTTACAAAGTAACGTTGCTGTCAAACACTTGGGCAAGCATTGCAACGGACGTGAGGTTTTTTTGATGCGTCTTCGCAACAAGCAAGCGTTGCAGAAAAGTTCGCACCGTGTAAACGCGGCAACGCCGTTTGCGCGTTCAGTCGGGCATTTCAACGCCTGCGGAAAATCCGACGGGCGACAATAAGGAGAAGCATATGAAAAGAATCGGTGTACTTACCAGCGGCGGAGACTCTCAAGGAATGAATGCCGCAATCTACGCAACCGTTCGTTACGGAATCAGTTGCGGAATGGAAGTTTACGGAATTTTCGGCGGATACAAGGGGCTTATCGACGGCAGAGTTCGTCGTTTCAATCCTACCGACGTAGACGGAATAATGAATCGCGGCGGAACAATCCTCGGCACGTCGCGCTGTCTGGAAATGAAAACCACGGAAGGAAGAAAATCTGCCGCCAAAACGCTTACCGATTTCGGTATCGAAGGTTTGGTGGTCATCGGCGGCGACGGAAGTTTTCAGGGAGCAAAAGCGCTTTCCGAGCAAAACGGCGTCAAAGTGGTGGGCATCCCCGGCACAATCGACAACGACCTTCCCTACACGGATTTCACCGTCGGTTTCGACTCGGCTGTAACTGTTGTTGTAAATTGCGTAGGCATGCTTCGCGACACGATGGGTTGCAACAACCGCACCTGCGTGGTGGAAGTTATGGGACGTAACTGCGGCGATATCGCGCTGCACTCGGCGCTCACCAGTTCGTCGGAAGTGGTCATCGTTCCGGAAGTTGGCTACAATCCCCAAGAGGTTGCCGGCCGTCTTTCGGAAAACATCTCTCACGGCAAATTCGACAATATGATAATCGTTGCCGAAGGCGTTCAAAAGGCTGCAAACGTTCTTGCCGACATTCAAGAACGCGTTCCCGGTATAAGCGCGCGTTCGGTCGGTTTGGGACATATCCAACGCGGCGGCAACGCTTCCTGTCGCGACGTATTTCTCGGCACGCGCATGGGCGTAAAAGCCGTGGAGTGCCTTGCTGCGGACAAAACCAACCGCGTTATCGGCGTTCGTCAGGGACAAATTTTCGATCAAGATTTGTTGGAGGCGCTTGCCGTCAAACGTCCCTTCGATTTGGATTTATACAAACTTGCCAACCGCTTGGTAGATTCATTCTAACTCAAAAATTTTAATTCGACTTCCTTTTGTCCGACTCTTGGATGAAAGGAAGTTTTTTGTTGCTCGTTATGTTTGACTTTATTCCTTGTTTTTCCGCCTAAAAACTCAAATATGTTTAACTTTTGTTAATAAATGTGGCAAGTGTGTCGAATTTTGTTTGACTAAATTTGCTTTGCAGTCTTATAATAGACAGAATATATGCACAAGAGCGAAACTAGGCGTTTGACGAATTTGAGCAAACGCATTTTGTAAAGGAAGTACGTATGGTCTTTGGCAAGCATATCAACAAATATTACCTAAAATACTGGTTTTTTCTTGTTCTCGGCATTGCCTCTTTGGTTGCCGTCGACTATTTTCAGCTAAAAATACCGGAAATTTATCGCGTGGTAATCAACGGCGTGAAGGACGGCGTTGTCGTAGGTTCGGACGGCGTGTCCGTTCCCTTCGACGGCGCATATTTGTGGAGCGGTGTGGCTGTTCCCATGCTCATTGTCATTGCCGTTATGGTAGTAGGGCGTTTTTTGTGGCGTATTTGCTTTTTCGGCACGGCAACCAGAGTCGAGCGCGATCTTCGTCGCGAAATGTTCGAGTATTGCCGCCACCTGCCGTTGGAGTACTACCACACCAACAAAGTCGGCAATCTTATGTCGCTTTTCATCAGCGATATCGACACCCTTCAGGACGTTTTCGGCAGTGGATTTTTGGTCTTTTGCGACGCGTTGTTCTTGGGCGGACTTGCGCTGTACAAAATGTTCAAAATGAACGTCACTTTGTCCCTTTTGACGCTCATTCCCATTGCGCTTATGCTCACAATCAGCATCGTTTTGGGCAGAAGCATAGAGCATAAGTGGGATAAGCGTCAGCAAGCCTTTGCCGATTTGTCGGATTTTTCGCAGGAAATTTTCAGCGTAATTGCCGTCGTAAAGGCATTTGTCAGAGAAATGGCGGAACTTATGAGTTTCCGCAAACTTAACGAGCAAAACGAATATTGGAACGTGGACTACACCAAAACGCAAACCACGATGAAAATCCTCATCACGCTTTTGGTGGAATCGGTCGTTTGTATAATTTTGGGCTACGGAGGCTACTTGGTTCACGAGGGACAGTTCGATAGCGGCATGCTTATGGAGTACATAGGCTATTTTACCGCAATCGTTTGGCCGATAATGGCTGTAACAGACCTAATCGACCTTGTTTCTCGCGGAAACGCATCTCTTAAACGCGTAAGTGAACTGTTGGATGCTCCTCTAATTGTGGTGGACAAGGCAGGCGCGGAAGATATTACAAACGTAAAAGGCAAAATAGAATTCAAAAACTTCAATTTCCGCTATCCGGGCAGCGATCACGACGTAATTCACAACGTGTCGTTTGTGATAAACGCAGGCGAAAACGTCGGCATAGTGGGCAAAACGGGCAGTGGCAAAACAACAATTGCCGATGTAATTTTGCGTTGTTACAACGTTCCCGAGGGGCAAGTGTTCGTGGACGACAAGGACGTAAATGACGTCACGATAAAAAGCCTTCGTCAAAACTGTTCCTACGTTCCGCAGGATAACTTTTTGTTTTCCGATACCATTCACAACAACGTGGCGTTTGCCGTAGGTCAGGCGCAGGCGGAAGTGGTGGAAAGGTACTCGGCAATGGCAGTCGTGCATAACGATATCGTCGATTTTTCCGACGGCTACCAAACAGTGCTGGGCGAACGGGGCGTAACCGTTTCCGGCGGACAAAAGCAGCGTATTTCCATTGCGCGCGCACTTATAAAAAATTCTCCCGTGCTTATTTTAGACGATGCAGTTTCGGCAGTCGACACCGACACCGAACGCACGATTTTGAACGCCGTCCGTACCGAACGTCAGGGCAAAACCACCGTATGGATTGCTCACCGCATATCCACAGTGGAAAATTTGGACAAAATCGTGTGCTTGGATCACGGCAAGGTGGTGGACGTAGGCACGCACAAACAATTGTACGAGCGTTGCACTGTCTACAGGGAAATGGTAGATCTTCAACGCTTGGACGACGAAAAGGAGGGCTTGTAGTATGGAATACCTTCCTATATTGATTGTCGGCGCAATCATCGGTTTGTTCGCCGGTGCAATGATTTTGGCGTTCGTAATGGTCAAGGACAAAAAGGAAGTTATGGGCTTCGACCGCAAAATGAAGGACGGCGAACTGCTCAAACGCCTTTTGACCTACGTAAAACCATATTGGCGCAGCATGATTTTGGTTGCGGCAACAACGCTTTTGTCCATCGTGTACGACGTCGTTTCTCCCGTGCTTGTGTCGCAGGCGGAAAAACTTGTCGAGGGCGACTTTGAACTGTCTGCGCTGTTTTGGAGAGTGGGCGTGTACGTTGCCATTTTGCTGGTGTCGCTTGTTTCTTCATACGTTCAAACCATAGTTTTGCAAAAAACAGGGCAAAAAATCATCTCAAAAATGCGTGAGGACATTTTTGCCAAGGTGGAAAGTCTTTCTTACGCGCAACTGTCCAAAATACCGGTAGGCAAACTGGTAACACGCGTTGCCAACGATCCCAACGCAATTTCCATGATGTTCACGGGCATGTTGGTCAACTTGGTCAAAAACTGTTTCGTCATCGTCGGCGTGTTTGTGGCGATGATGTGCGTCAACTACTATCTAACGCTTGTGGTTATGTGTTTCGTGCCGTTCATCGTGCTGTTCACGGTCATTTTTCGCAAGTTTTCGCGCCGTTCGTACAGGCAAGTTAAGGACGGCATGACCGACGTAAACACGTTTTTGTCGGAAAATCTTTCGGGCATGAAAATCATTCAGGTTTTCAATCGCGAAGACCAAAAGTTGGAGGAGTTTGACCAAAAGAACAACGCGTTGTATCGTGCCGAGCGCAGAGAAATTTTCGTATTCGGCATTTTCCGTCCGCTGGTGTACTTGCTGTACATATCTTCGGTGTTGTGCCTGTTCTTCTTGGGCGCAAAGGGCGCAATCGGCGGCAAACCGATACTCGGTCAAGTTATCGACGCGGCAACGATAGTGGCGTTCTATATGTTCGTAACAAAGTTTTTCAACCCCATTCAAAACTTGGCGGAGCAATTTCATCGTCTTCAATCGGCTTTTGCCTCGGCGGAAAAAATCTTCACGCTTTTGGACGTAGAACCGGAAGTGGTCGACGAGCCGGACGCAATCGAACTGACCGACGTCAAGGGCGAAATAGAGTTCAAACACGTTTGGTTTGCCTACAACGAGGGCGAATGGGTGCTTAAAGACGTCAGCTTCCACGTGGAAGCAGGGCAAACGGTTGCCCTTGTAGGCGCAACAGGTAGCGGAAAAACTACAATTTTGTCCCTGCTGTGCCGCAACTACGACGTTCAAAAAGGAGTAATTTTGCTGGACGGCATAAACATTCGTCATATCAAAATTTCCTGCCTGCGCAAGTTTTTCGGTCAAATGTTGCAGGACGTATTCCTGTTTGCAGGCACGGTGCGTTCCAACATAACGCTGGGGGACGATTTCTCGGACGAGGAACTCGTCGCCGCCTGTCGTTACGTCAACGCCGACAAAATGATAGACAAACTTTCGTGCGGCTACGACGAAGAAGTCCGCGAGCGGGGCAACAACTTCTCGGCGGGCGAACGCCAACTGCTTTCATTTGCAAGAACGGTCATTCACAAACCGCGCGTAATGATTTTGGACGAAGCAACCGCCAACATCGACACCGAAACCGAAGTGCTTATTCAGGACAGCCTAAACAAAATGCGCAACGTCGGCACGATGCTCATCGTAGCGCACCGACTTTCCACCGTGCAGCACGCGGATAACATAATCGTCATGTCACACGGTCAAATCATCGAGCAGGGCAATCACAACGAACTGCTTAAACAAAAAGGTCGCTACTACGAACTGTACACAATTCAGTACGACAAAGACACCCGCATGGCTCAAATCAAAAACGGTGCTAGCGACAACTGATCCGCAAAGCGTTTTTGTGCGTCAGTCGGCATATGTACGCAGTAAATCGAAAGTTTACAAACAAAAAAGGCGGAAATCGCAATGGTTTCTACTTTTTTTCTTGTTAAGTTTTACTCGGAGTTGGTCGGCGCAATATCGCTTGCGCCGTTTGTCGGTGTCAAATTTTGTTCACGGTTTGCCCGTATCAAATTACACTCGGTATTTGTCCACGTCAAATCACGCATGACCGAAGTGAATTTTGCTTGATGTTTGCCGTCAACAGGCATTGTTCCGTGTGTATTTGTAACAAACGTTGCCAGGTCTTTTTTTGTATCAAACTCTACGTTAAACAAAAAAAAGTAGAAATCGGAAGGGTTTCTACTTTTTTCTTTTCTCATAAATTTTGCTTAAAATAAGCGGTATGATATGCAATTAAAACGCACCGTATAGGCACTTATTGTCATCAAAAGTCAATTTTACCGCAGCAAACAGGCTTTTACCACTTGTTGAAAACCTTTTCGGCAAACCCAAGTTTGTCGTAAAACTCCAACACGTAGCCGTCGTCCAAAGTCACCGAGCCGCTAAACGTGCCGAAAACTTGGTGCTGTTTGGATGCGATAATGCCAATGTCGGTAACGTCTTTTCGGTCGATGATGGGCTTAAACACCATATTAAGCCTGTTTTCGTTGTCGGTTATCGTCCAATAGTCCATAAAGTTGTCTTTTCCGTTGGCTTGCGGAATGTTAAATACAACTCTGTCCAATTTGTGGGCTATTCCGTCTACAAAAACCATATTTTCGCTGGCGGCGGAAGTGTCCCCAAAGCCGTACCCTAGGTTAAAACCGAACGTTCTTCCGTCCTCCAAACGCGTTTGCAAACTGGACCAATACCAAGTGTTTTTGTATGTCCAAATGCCCCGTCCCCAATCCAGCGTGCCAAGGCTGTTTTGTTCGTCAAAGTCGTAGCATTGACCTTTAACTATGCAATATCCGCTTGCACGCATGCAGTTTATTTTGGTGTTGTAGTAAAATGCATACGGCTTGTTAAATGGCGTTGCAATGGTCATTTGGTCGCGCGGAAATTCGTCCAGCACAAACCTGCACTCAAAGTCGGTTTTGTCCCAAAAGTCGCCAAATTTGCATTCCAAAACGCGGCGGTTTGCTTCTTTCGTAAAACTCATTTGCACGCGTTTGGATTTGTACTCGATGTTGCCTTCTTCCGGGCAGGAGGGCAACCCCGTTTTGCCGAAGGTAAAAAACTTCATTTCGCTTGTCGTTTTGTAACAGGGCTTGGAAAAATCCAAAAAGCTTGCCGATACCAGCGACATATAACTGTTGTCGGCAACGGTAAGCGCAACGGCTTTTTTGCCGTCGGTGATTATGTAGTAGTCCCACTCTTTTATTCTCCACTTATGCCCGATAATATCCTTGCGGTCGTACCTGCGAACGGTCTTGGTGGAGTAGCCTGCCTGCGCAAGTTTGCCGTTTTCCAGCAGTTTGCCTTCGGTCAAAATCGTTTGATTCATCGTTTCGCTCCCTTTGTTTGCGACTATTTGTCGCTCTTTTCTATTTTATCACGCTTTTGTTTGTTTTTCAACGGGTTTTTGGTTTTTCGCTGCCCTTTTTGTTGTTTGTCGCGCTTTGTATGTTCAAATGTGACCGCCACCTCAACTTGGCTTTACGTAGTTTTATGTTCAACCGCTATCCAACCGCGTTTTCGTCCTTTGCCTGAACTCTTTGTCTTGTTTTTTCTCGTAGGTGTTTTTTCAAATATGGTTTTGTATCCGCGCATATCCCTTTTTCGTGTGTAAACCCCCGCTTGCCAACAAAAACTATCCCCGTCGTCGCATAGAAAGAGCGTCGCAATTTGTCGCAATCTCGGTGCAAATCGACAAGCGCGTGCAATTGTTCTCGTTGACATATCGATAATAATATGTTAATATAAAGCGATAGTGGATTTTTGTGTCCGATAGGAGGTAATTATGACCATTCGTCCGTACAACAAAAGAGATTTTAGATATATTCAGGATATTTGCGTAGCCACTTCTTGGCTTGCCGACGAAGATAACGCCGTCAATCGCGCGTTGTTGTGTTCGTTGTATTGCGACTACTATTTGGATAACGAGCCGGAGTTTTGTTTCGTTGCCGCTGATGACGACGATATTCCTGTCGGCTACGTGCTTTGCTCGGCAAATTTGGATATGTACCGCGATATGAACGAGTGCAGTTACCTGCCTTTGGTACGCAAATTGGATTCTTCCGCCTATTACGAAGCGGTTGCGCAGCAAAAAGTCGAAAGCCGCTACACCAAACAGGGCTATACGTCGCACATTCACATCGACATTTTGCCCGAGTACCAACGCCAAGGCATAGGCACGGACCTTATTGCCGCCATTACGGAAAAACTTACCGCATCTTTTGTGGAAGGCATGTACCTCATTTGTTCGCTCAAAAACAAAGTGGCGTGTTCGTTTTACGAAAAACTGGGATTTGAAGATATCGACTACATTGGCGGAGCGGTGGTCTACGGCAAAAAGTTGTTCAAGGAAGACGATGAAACCGTTTGATACCATAGAGCCGAAGCAGGCGCGCAACCTGAACGGGCTTGTGCTTGCCTACGTGGGCGATGCGGTGCAAAGTTTGATTGTCCGCACCAAGTTGGCAACCGAGCACGACTTTAAGGCGGGCGAACTGCACAAACTTACGTCGCAAACGGTCAACGCACGCGCCCAAGCAGACCTGGCCGAGCATTTGCTTGCGCAAAACCTGCTTACCGAGGACGAAAAAGACGTTTTCATGCGGGCAAGAAACGGCAAAAGCCACCATAAAGCAAAAAACGCCGCCGGTTCGGACTACCGCAAGGCAAGCGGACTGGAAGCGGTGATAGGCTACTTGTACTTAATCGGCAATTATGGCCGCATCGAAGAACTTCTTTCGGTGCAACCAATGCCGAATAACAGCGAGGAATAATTTTGAAAATCGAAGGAAAAAATTGCGTTTTGGAAGCGCTTAAAAGTGACGAAGTTACCGTCAATTGCATCTTGTGCCAGAAAGGCACTCAGTCGGAAATTGTTTCCATTGCCAAAAAGCAGGGAGTAAAGTTGACTTTCGTGGATAAAACCGTGTTGGACAAGGAAAGTCCAAGCGGCAAACACCAAGGCTACGTTGCCGACGTGGTGGATTTTGACTACTGCGAGGTTGAGGATATCTTATTGTCGTCGGATACCCCCTTTGTCGTCATTTTGGACGGCGTTTGCGATCCCCACAATTTCGGCAGCATAATCCGCGTTTGCGAGTGCGCCGGCGTGGACGGCATAATCATCGGAAAACAACGCCAAGTCGGCGTAACGGACACGGTCATTCGCTGCTCGGCAGGGGCAATATCCCACGTAAAAATCGCACGCGTAACCAACGTCAACAATGCGATAAAGCAACTGCAACAAAGCGGCGTTTGGGTGTACGCCTGCGATATGAACGGGCAGGAAATAACCAAAACCAATCTCACGGGAAGCGTCGCGCTGGTAATCGGCAGTGAAGGTTTCGGCGTTTCCGCGCTTACGGAAAAACTGTGTGACGGAGTCGTTTCGCTAAAACTTAACGGCAAAGTCAATTCTCTAAACGCTTCGGTGGCGTGCGGCATTGCCGTCTACGAAGTCGTTCGTCAAAGGGGCTAAATGAAAACCGAAGATATTCAAGCGGCAAAGCAGGGCGATCAGCGCGCAATCGAGGCAATCGTTGCCGATTTCAAACCGCTCATTCGCTCGCTAGCCAACAAATTTTATCTCGTCGGCGGCGATAAGGACGACCTTTTGCAGGAAGGTATGATGGGGTTGTACTTTGCCATTCAAAGTTACGATGCCAACAAGGGTGCGTTTGCGTCCTTTATAAAGTTGTGCGTAACTCGGCAAATTTTGGACGCCGTCAAACGCGACGCGTCCTACACAAACAAGCCGCTGTACGGCTATTGCGAACTTTCCTCTGTGGAGGACGAACTTCCCTCCTGCGACAATCCTTTGGAAAACCTTCTCAACAAGGAGTACGCCGAAAAAGTCGACGAAATAATCAAAAATCAACTGACGCACACCGAAAAACAAGTGCTTATGCTGTTTGCCGAAGGCTACAGTTACGACGATATCTCGGCAAAAGTCGGCAAAAGTTACAAAGCGGTGGACGGTGCGTTGCAGCGCGCTCGCAAAAAATTGCAGCAAATCAAGGAGTGACAAATGAACTACGTGGCATTGTATCGAAAGTATCGTCCGCAAACGTTCGACGAGGTTATCGGGCAGGATAACGTGATAACCACGCTCAAAAACCAAATAATCAAAAACAAGGTTTCCCACGCGTATTTGTTCACAGGCACGCGAGGAACGGGCAAAACGTCCACGGCAAAAATATTTGCCCGCGCGATAAACTGCACCGAGGCGGCAAATAACGGCGGAAATCCTTGCGGAAAATGCTCGGTTTGCAGTTTGTCGGCAGGCTCCAACATGGACGTAATCGAAATGGACGCCGCGTCCAACAACGGTGTGGACTACGCGCGCGACATTCGCGAAAAAGTTCAGTATCCCCCGGTAAACGGCAGGTACAAAGTATATATCATCGACGAAGTTCACATGCTTTCGCAGGGGGCATTCAACGCGCTCCTAAAAACGCTGGAAGAACCTCCGGAACACGCCGTGTTCATTTTGTGTACAACCGAAGTACACAAAATACCTGCAACCATTTTGTCAAGATGTATGCGTTTCGATTTCAAACTTGTGCCTACCGCAACGCTTGCCGAACATATCAAAAAAATCTACGATGCCGAAGGCAAAAAGTATTCGGCGGAGGCTGTTTTGGCAATCGCTCGCGCAGGCGAAGGCAGTGTGCGTGACGCCGTTTCCATTGCCGACAGGTGCTTTGCTTTGGACGGCGACGAACTTACCTACAAGCAGGTTATGGACGTTTTGGGCGTGTCCTCGTCCGAAGGCATTTTCAAACTTGCCGATGCCGTTCTCGGCAACGACGCGTCGGCAATACTCACCGTAACCGACCAACTGGTCAAGGACGGCAAGGACGTAGCGCGCCTCTCCAAGGATTTGTCCTTGCATTTTAGGGATGTGCTTACGGTAAAAGAGTGTTCAACCGCTCGTCAAATGCTGGGGATTCCTCAGGACGAATACGAAAAACTTCAAAAGCAAGCGGAAAGCGTCACTGCGGCAAAACTTATTTACGCAATCGAAACGTTGGTTGCATTGGAAACACAACTAAGATACGCGCTTTCTCCGGTAATTTTGTTCCAAGCGGCGGAACTTAAAATCGCATCTTCCTCGGGCGAGGTGGACTACGACGGGCTTAACCGCAGGCTCACAAGGCTGGAGCAACAACCTCATAACCTTCTTGCCGACCAAGCCAAACTGCTTGTTGTGGACCAAACCAACGCTCAATCCATTTGGCGGGGCGTAAAAGTGCAGTTGGAAACGCAAAACGAGCCGCTTTTGTCGGGCGTGTGGAAGGACGTTTCGGTGGAGTTGGATGCCGAAGGCAATTTTGTGGTGTTGTGCCGCAAGGGCGCGCATTTGCTCATCGAAATGCAATTCAAAAAACAACTGATAGCGCTTATCGGCAAAGTAACGAGCCGAAGCGTAGTATTCAAACTTGTGGAAGAAGACAGTCAGCATAGCGTGGATAACAAACTCAAACAACTGGGAACAGACGTAAAATTCGAATAAGGAGAGTAAATAAAAATGGGAAACAAATACGGATATAACGGCGCAGGCGGTGGCTTTGGCGGCGGCGGAATGCAAAACTTGATGAAGCAAGCGCAACAAATGCAACAAAAACTTGCCGAAGCGCAACAACAATTGGAAGAAACGGAAATAGTCGGTTCGGCTTCGGGCGGAATGGTGCAAGTTACCGTCAACGGCAAAAAGACGGTGTTGTCCGTTTCCGTCAAACCGGAAGCATGCGATCCGGACGACGTGGAAATGCTGGAAGACCTCATCATGGCAGCCGTAAACGATGCCTATCAAAAGGCGCAAGCCGAAGAAGACAAGGTTATGGCTCCCTTCGCCGCAATGAAAGGACTGCTGTAAAATGGGATATATCGAACCTATCGAAAAACTCATCAGGCAGTTTTCCTTACTCCCGGGCGTAGGCTCCAAAACGGCGCAAAGATACGCGCTAAAAGTGCTTTCGCTCACCGACGAACAGGCGCAAAACTTTGCCGACGCCATCCTTGCCGCCAAACGCAACGTAAAAGTGTGTTCTATCTGCGGCAACTACACCGACGAAGATCCCTGCCACCTGTGCAAAACGCGGGATAGTTCTATCATTTGCGTCGTGCAGGAGGCCAAGGATGTCTTGGCTGTGGAGCGGCTTGGCGAATACAAGGGCGTCTACCACGTTTTGGGCGGAGTGCTGAATCCGCTTAAAGGCATAGGGCGAGATGACATTCGCATTGCCGAACTGTTCAAACGCCTAACCGGCAGTGTTAGCGAAGTCATTTTGGCTACGGATACCTCTGCCGAGGGCGAAGCAACCGCAACCTACATTGCAAGATTTGTAAAACAAATGGGCGTAAAAGTTACGCGCTTGGCGCAGGGCATATCCATCGGTAGCGAATTGCAGTACGCCGACGAAGTTACCCTTTCGCGGGCGTTTATAAATCGAAAAGAAATATGAGATTGGACAAATTTCTAAAAGTATCGCGAATACTCAAACGCCGCACCGTTGCGCAAGAAGCGTGCGACGGCGGCAAAGTGGAAGTCAACGGGCGCGCCGCAAAACCCTCTTGCCAACTTAAAGTCGGTGATTTGGTTTGCGTGCGTTTTGCAAGTGCGGCTCTCACTTTTCGCGTAAAGATGCTCAAAGAAACCGTCAAAAAGGACGAGGCGGCGGATATGTACGAAATCGTCACCGAACTATGAGGAGCGCGGTCATCGTTGCCGGCGGCAAGTCCGTTCGGTACGGAAAAGAGAAACTTTCCGAGCAAATTTTGGGCAGAACGGTTCTGAGCCGCTCGGTGGAAGTGTTTTTGCCCGTTTGCGACCAAGTGGTTGTGGTGGGGGAAGTTGTTCCCGGCACGACCTTTGCTCCGGCAGGCGAAACTCGCTTTCAGTCGGTCAAAAACGGACTGGCTGCGGTGGACAAAAACTGCACGCTGGTTGCCGTTCACGATGCCGCAAGGCCGTTCGTAAGCCGAGATTTTGTAATGTATTTGTTCGACGAAGCAAGTCATTTCGGCAGTGCTGTTCCGTTTGTTCCGGTAACCGACACGGTTTGGAACGTTCATGCAGGCGAACTTAAAATCGCGGACAGAAGCGACTACGTATGCGTTCAAACGCCCCAAGTTTTCGATTTTGCCAAGCTAAAATCGGCAGTGGAAAGCCAAAACGGTGCGTTTACTGACGAAAGCACGCTGTACTACGCTTGCCACGGCTCGGTGCATCTTTGTAAAGGCACTCCAAACAACGTCAAAATCACCAACTTCGGCGATTTGCCTCGGTATAAAGTCGGCTGCGGCGACGACGTTCACGCTTTCGGCGAGGGCAACGAAGTCATCATCGGCGGCGTGCATATTCCGTTTGGCAAAAAACTTGTGGGACATAGCGATGCGGACGTTCTTTGTCACGCCGTCTGCGACGCAATTTTGTCGGCTTCGGGCAACGACGACATCGGTCATCGTTTTCCTCCGACGGACAACAAATATTTGGGCGCGGACAGCATAAAATTGCTTGCCGATTGTGTTTCGGCGGTAAAGGAAAGCGGCTTCGAGGCGGTAAACGTTTCGGCAGTCATCGTTTGCCAGCAGCCCAAAATGGCGCCGTATTTGCCGCAAATGGCAGCAAACATTGCAACGGTGCTGGGCATAACCGCCGATTGCGTAAACCTTTCGGCAACAACAACCGAAAAACTCGGCATGCTGGGTAATGGCGACGGAATCGCCGTCCAAGCAATAGCACTTCTAAAATCCGTAAGGTAACTAACCGCCTTGCGGTTTTTTGTTGCAAAAAGTTCGTTTGATGAATTTTAGTTTCAATTTGTATATGCGTCTATTGATGTCGTCATGTCATTTGCATTGACGTTTTTGTCGATTAAGTACTGCCACAATCGGTTTCCGTTTTGTTATTTTGAGCGGAAAGAAGAGCAGTCGAAACATCCCTCGGGCCACCAAAGGCGTTTTCAACATGTTCGTATGCATTGCTTTTGTTTTTTTATGGTTGACGGCATTGTTGTGCTTGTTCAAATAATAAAATGGGAAGAAACGATGTTGTGCGATATGCTAAATAATAAGCAATTGCTGTACGGATATGTCATCCTGAGCTTGTCGAAACATCCCTCGGGCCACCAAAGGCGGTTTCAGTATGTTGTATGGATTGCTTTTGTTTTTTTATGGTTGCCGGCGTTGTGCTTGTTCAAATAATAAAATCGGAAGAAACGATGTTGTGCGATATATTAAAT
>CAKRAM010000051.1 GCA_934294965.1 uncultured Clostridia bacterium | reverse complement strand
GGTCAGGCATACGAACCAGTGAAACCCGGCTTGCCGGTCATCCTGAGCAACGTCGAAAGATCCCCTGGAAAGGTACCTTGTGGAAAATAGACTGTGTGCCGCAATGCACTACGATGTTTACAAGGTGTCCGTCCCCGGGGATGTTTCGACTGCGCTCAACATGACATATGGGAAGCAGCGAGTGGCGATATGAAACTTTTCGACAAAGCATTGGCTATACAAAAATACTGCAAAATGACAATCCACACATGCAAAAAGGCACGGCTGCGTTGCGCAGTCGTGCCTGTTATGTTTATGCTTTGAAGCGATATGTGTAGCGAAAAATCAACTTAATTACAACATGTGCGCCGCTGTTACCGAATGCGTGCCAATGTTTGAATTTGCTGTGTACATTGCCGCGATTACAAACAAGCGGCGCATATCGTAATGTATAATGTGGCTTGATAGTTGTTGCAAAATTGCCAACGATGGATACATTGCGTTTGCATACATGTGATTGCTACAATTTTCAATTGTTGCGGCAAGGCAAATTGAAGCACTGCTCCGTTACTTGGATACAACCGTCAAATAGAGGGTAAACTTGTCCGAGCCGATTTCCAATTCCTTGCTGAACGCGCCTTCGTTAGACGGGCTGACGCTATCGGCAAGAGTGCCGTCTGCAATGGTTTGAGCGTAGTTTTGGAATACTTTTGCAAGTTCGCCGTCGGCTTTGTAGCCGATTTTGATATGGTCGGATACCGAGAAGCCGCACTCCTTGCGCATTGTTTGCACGCGGGAAACGATTTCCCTCACCAAGCCTTCTTCCACAAGACCTTCGTCCAGGGTTACATCCAAAGCAACAGTATCGCCGTGGTCGGAAACAACCGAGTAGCCATCCTTGTTTTTGGAAGAAATAAGCAGGTCGGATTCCTCCACCTCCACGACTTCGTTGCCAAGATTGAACTTGTGCTTGCCGCCGTTTTTGACGTCGTTGACCAAGTCGCGCGCTTTTGCACCCAAGTTTTGCACTGCTTCGCGGATTTTGCCAAGCAGTTTGCCGTACTTCGGGCCAAGCGTTTTCAGTTGCGGTTTAACTTCGTAGTCGGCAAATTCGTCGGCAGAATCCACGCGAACAAGCGATTTGACGTTAAGTTCGTTTTTGATGATATCTGCCATTTCGCCGCTGATGTCCGCGTCTGTTACAACGTACATATGTGCCAACGGTTGACGGTTTTTGACGTTGGCGGCGTTACGAGCCGAACGTCCCAAAACGACCAAATCCAGCACCTTTTCCATTGTTTTGTTAAGGCGATCGTCGATTCTGCTTTCGTCGGCAACGGGGAAGTTGCACAAGTGAACCGAGCGAGGCGCGTCGGCAAAGCAGTTTGCTGTGATGTTTTGATAGATACTTTCCGTGATGAACGGCACAAACGGAGCGGCAACCTTGATTAGCGTATCCAACGCCGTGTAGAGCGTCATATACGCTGCCTTTTTGTCCTCCGTCCAGTCCGCCCCCCAATATCTTTCGCGGCAACGGCGAACGTACCAGTTGGAAAGCATATCGGTGAAGTTTTCGATTGCGCGAGCCGACTCGGTAATTTCGTAGTTGTTCAGTCCTTTGTCGACGGTTTTTACAAGTTGGTTGACTTCGGAAAGCAGCCACTTGTCCATAAGCGTAAGTTTGCAGTCGTCCAAACTGTACTTTGAGGGATCGAAGTTGTCTATATCCGCATACAAAACGTAAAATGCGTAGGTATTCCACAAAGTGCCGAGGAACTTGCGTTGCGTTTCCGAAACGGCTTCGTCGTAGTATCTGCTGGGAAGCCACGGAGCCGAACTTGTGTAGAAATACCAACGGACGGCATCGGCGCCCTGTTTGTTAAAACTATCCCAAGGATCGACAACGTTGCCCTTGTGCTTGGACATCTTTACGCCGTGCTCGTCCCCGACAAGCCCCAAAACTATGCAGTTTTTGAAGGGCGCTTTGCCAAACAGCAAAGTGGAAACGGCAAGCAACGTGTAGAACCAGCCGCGAGTTTGGTCCACCGCTTCCGAGATAAAATCCGCAGGGAAGTTTTCTTGGAACAACTTGGTGTTTTCGAACGGATAGTGAAATTGCGCGTAAGGCATGCTGCCGCTATCGAACCAGCAGTCGATAACTTCCGGCGTGCGCTTGAACGTTCCGCCGCATTCGCATTGCCAAGTGCAACCGTCGAGGAACGGACGGTGCAGTTCGATATCCTCGCTACAACCGCACTTTTCGGACAGTTCCTTGCGGCTGCCGATAACATGCACTTTGCCGCACTTGTCGCACACCCAAACGGGAAGCGGCGTACCCCAATATCTGTCGCGGGAGATGCCCCAATCGATTACGTTTTCCAAAAAGTTGCCCATACGACCGCTGCCGATTGTGGGCGGAATCCAATTTACGCTTTTGTTTGCGGCAACAAGAGCGTCCTTTACGGCGGTCATCTTGATGAACCAAGATTTGCGCGCATAGTAAATGAGCGGCGTGTCACAGCGCCAACAGAACGGATAACTGTGTTCGAACATAAGTTCCTTGAACAGCAATCCGCGATTTTTTAGGTCGGCAAGGATAAGCTTGTCCGCTTGCTTACAAAATACACCGGTAAGTTCGCCGCAACCGTCCACAAATTTGCCGTCTTCGCCGACAAGTTGAACAAGCGGCAAATCGTAACGTCTGCCGACTTTTGCGTCGTCTTCGCCGAATGCAGGCGCGATATGCACTATGCCCGTGCCGTCGGTGAGAGTTACGTAACTATCGGTGGTGACAAAGTAGCACTGCTCGCCTACGTTTGCATAGGTGTACAACGGCAAATACTTTGTACCTTCGTACTCGTTGCCCTTGTGATGTTCCAGCACCGTGTAGGTGCCGTCCTCGAAGTGTTTGGAAACGAGTTCGGCAGCTAAAATATACTTTGTGCCGTCCTCGACTTGCACCGTTGCGTAGTCGTAGTCGGCGTTCATACAAAGAGCAACGTTGCTGGGCAATGTCCACGGAGTCGTTGTCCAAGCAAGGAAAAACGTATCCGGCTTATCCGCCAAACGGAATTTGGCAACGGCGGACTTTTCCTTTACGTCTTTGTAGCCTTGCGCAACTTCGTGGCTGGAAAGCGCAGTGCCGCAGCGCGGGCAATACGGAACGATTTTGAAGCCCTTGTACAACAAACCTTTGTCGTAAATAGATTTGAGAGCCCACCATTCCGACTCGATATAGTTGTTGTCGTAAGTTACGTAGGGGTGCTTCATATCCACCCAGTAGCCGACGCGCTCGGACAAGCGTTCCCACTCGCCCTCGTACTTCCAAACCGATTCCTTGCACTTTTTGACGAACGGTTCTATTCCGTACGCCTCTATTTGCTTTTTGCCGTCGATGCCCAGTTGCTTTTCAACTTCCAACTCTACCGGCAAGCCGTGCGTATCCCAACCGGCTTTACGAAGCACTTTGTAGCCCTTCATTACGCGGTAACGAGGGATAAGGTCCTTTATCGAACGTGTTAAAACGTGCCCGATGTGAGGTTTTCCGTTGGCTGTCGGCGGTCCGTCGTAAAACGTGAACGACTGATCGCCTTTTGCCATAGTCTGCTCGAATATGCCGTTTTGCTTCCAAAACTCCAAAACCTTTTGTTCGCGATCGACAAAATTGAGCGAATTGTCGACTTTTGTGTATTTGGACATTACTTTGTCTCCTTTTCCTATTTGCAGGCGCAATCCGTTGCCGCAATGCGGTAGCCGCATCTTCCCGCAAATAAAATATTTTACGATTTTTTTGCCGCAAACCGCATAAGTTTTTGGCTGAACAATAATAAAAAAATCGGTGCGTTTGAAAACACACCGACAATATTGCCGTGAGTACCATTTCAAACGAGTACGACCGACAAAATTTGTCGGTTTATACCGTGCGCCTGTTACGGAGCGCAAGACCGTATTTGCTTAGTGACATAAAATGCGTTCTGCAAATCTACTGGCAAGGTGATGGCAAAAATCGTCCTTCCGACACGCCTTTCAGCCGTGGGCGCGCTCTCTGTGCGGGGTTACGAAGTTGTCTTGTCCTTGTTCGCAACGACAAAATTGCCGCTGCGTGGGCGTATTTGATATTCGATTGATGATATTTTAGCAAACTATTTGCCCGTTGGCAAGCAATTTGCAAGTTTTAGCCTTACTTGTTGCCTTTTTCGTCCTTTTTTTGCAGTTTGTGCTTGCCGGTGGAATCCACAACGTAAGTGTTTTCCAACGCTTGCTCCACACCCAAGCGCCAATCCTGAATGTACTCCTCCCGAAGTGCCTTTTGCTCGGCTTTTTCCTCTTCGGTAAGTCCTTCTGCTTTGGCCTTTTTGGCAAGTTCGTTTATGCGATTGATTTTTTCCTGCGTCATAAGTTTACCCTCCTGCGACAATGCCGCTTTGGCTAGTATTAAACCGTGCGATGTTAAATTTGAACAAGTCAAATTTTAAGTCGCCAACCGCAACTATCACAATAAATTGCGCATCACGGTTTGAAAAATCGTCTGTTTTGCTTGGTGCGCATTCAAACAAATTGACGATATTATTATATCACCGAGTTTTTTTGCCGTCAACAATACTTTGCTCGCCAAAACAAAAAGCGACGGCAAAACGCCGTCGCGAATAATCTAAGTACCGTGCGATGCAGTTGACAAGTTATGCCGAAACGGTATCTTTGCAGGTAACTACTTCAAAGCTACCTCGTGGCACACGCGCATGCTGTTTAGTGCTGCTGTGTTCCCACCCTGACACGGTTCGCAGAGTAACGTTGCACAAGACCTTGATATCAACATCCCTTGCAAATTCCTGCTTTCCACATAAAATGCCGCCTACACCATTCAGCCCTACTGTAGCGGATTGTAGGCAACAGGGCACCGCTAGCTCCCCGCCTAGCACGGTGAAAGTATTATAACACAACGAACAAACTATTGCAAGCGTTTTTTGACGTCGACAAAACAGGCGCAGGCATTTTTGATGATATTCTGCGCAAAATTGAACGAAAATTGCAAAAATATCACAAACGACATCAGACTAACTTACCAATTTCTTTTTTAAGACGACCGATGATACGTTTTTCCAGACGAGATATGTAGGATTGGGATATTCCCAGCGCGTCGGCAACCTCCTTTTGAGTGCGTTCCTCGTTGCCGCCCAAGCCGAAACGCATTTGTATTATTTGTTGCTCCCGCTTGGACAGTTTGGCAAGACCTTCTACAAGCAGTTGGCGCTCGACGCTGTCCTCCACGTAGGTATAGATTGCGTCGGCGTCGGTGCCGAGAACATCGGCAAGAAGCAGTTCGTTGCCTTCGCCGTCCACGTTAAGCGGCTCGTCCAAGCTGACTTCCTGTTTGCGCTTGGAAAGTTTGCGGACGTACATAAGAATTTCGTTTTCGATACAGCGGCTGGCATAAGTTGCCAGTTTTATTTGCTTTTCCGGCTTGAAACTGTTTACCGCCTTAATAAGCCCTATCGTGCCGACGGAAACGACGTCGTCCATATCCAGACCGGTACTTTCGAACTTTTTTGCCAAAAACACCACCAGTCGCAAATTATGCTCGATAAGTTTGTCCTTGGCGCAAGTATCCCCCTCGGCACATGCGGCAAGGCACGCCGCCTCCTCCTCGGCGGTGAGCGGTTGTGGAAGCGCTTCGGTTCCGCACAAATAATGCACCGCGTTTACGCCCGGAAGCAGTTTATTGAGTAGTTTTTGAAGGAATTTTAGCATTGTGTTCTCCGTTTTTTGATAGATTATTTTAGAAAGTTCGTTTCTTATCACTAACTATTTATGTGCTGAATCGGTTTTAGCCGAACTAGACTACATCATAATACTCGGGAATAGCATTGTATTCTAATGTTTTGCAAAAGTAGACTTTACCGAGATAGCGCACTGCATTTGAATGAGAATGGTTTTACCTAGCGGCAAAAACAGCCGTTCAGTAGCAAATTGTAGGGCGCGCTGCATTTTTCGGCGGGGAGGGCAAGCAAAACGTCCCTACAGTCACCGTCAGTTTGAATTTTTGCAGGGACGGCAAGCGTTTGCTTTGTTCCCGTGAGCGTGGTTACCGCAACCGAAACGACGTTGCCTTTTAGCGATTGCGCCGCAAAATAGTCGGCAAAACCGCCAAACTTTTTCACCACAAAACACACGGGTATTCCGTTAAAATACACCGTGTTGCCGCTATCGCAAAACGCCGAAATTTTGTAGGTTTTGTCCAACTCCACTTTGACTGAAGTTAAGTGCGGCGCAATTTTTTTGTACGCCGAAACATACGTCCAAACGGAATAGCACAAAAAGCCCACGGCAAGAACAGCCAAAACGTACACAAACAACGGAACATCGGTTTTGTACACCCCGCCGCCCAAATATTCGCCGCCCAGCAAGTTGAAGATGCCCACTATCGCGCCGCCCGTCAAAAACGTATAGAACAAAACGGCAAGACAAAACCAAAACAGGCGTTTGCTTATGCCGACTGCCGTTACGCACATAACCGCCAGCGTTGCAAATTTCATTGCCACCAGCCAAAAGCCGTGGACGTACACGCTGAAAAACGCACACGCTGCGCCGACAATTGCGGAAAGTGCCAACCGCCACACCTTTACGCCGTATTTTAGCGTAAGCGACGAAGCCAGCAATATGAAAAAATCCAACGAGAAGTTATCGGCAATTACGTACTCTGCATACACGGTCATGGCACGATTATACAACCGACAAAACTTTGCAAATGCCGACTTTTGCCAATACGGGGCGTATTTTGCGGAATGTGGAAACTTCCGCGCACCGAATGGCAAAGTTGACAATTGGGGAAACCGCCGCCGCTTTGCACGAAACAAACTTGAGGCTGCATATTTTTGCATTTTTATTGACAAACGAAAATTTGTGGTATATACTTGCATAGTAACTTCGATGGGGTATCGCCAAGCGGTAAGGCAACGGATTCTGACTCCGTGATTCGGGGGTTCAAATCCCTCTACCCTAGCCATACGGGCGCTCGGCATTGAGTCGCAACAAAAACAGAGTGTGCAAAAACTGCACGCTCTTTTTTGTTTCTCCTTTGGCT
>CAKRAM010000050.1 GCA_934294965.1 uncultured Clostridia bacterium | reverse complement strand
ATTTACTACTTGGCAGGCGCGCTTGTTGCTTGCGCCTCGATAGTCGTCGGACTGATGACGGCAAAAAGGAAAAGGGAAAAACTAGGCATTTTCTTCAAAGTGATGTCGCTCGTTTTGCTTGCGGCGTTGTTCTTACGCTATATGTTGGGCGACGACAACATTTTTAATATCAAAAACTTGCAAGTCGGCTACGGCTTCACGTCCGTAGGCTGGATTGTCCTTGCCCTTGTGGAAGTTTGGCTGGCTTACGCAACCGAAGTTCTTACGATAATAGCGTCGTTCTATCGCTCAAAAATCGTTTCGCCTCTAATGTTGTTTTTGGTTTTGCCGGTTGCCGTGATGAACTACGCGTTTATGTTCAATAATCAGTTGGCAATCGTGGGGGAAAACTATGCAACCGCGTTCAGCGTAAGAGGTTTGTTGCTTGCGGTGGAAACGGGTTTGCTTTTGGGGTACGCCGTTGTTTATATCGTCCGTTACAAAGACGAGCTTATCCCCAAAGGGATACAATGGTTGTACTTTGCATTGGCGGCATTTTCCATGATTGCCGCTGCAATGCCCAGTTACGCGTTGCAACTGTTGTTCAACACCAACAACATCGTGTATCGCCCAATAGACCTTAACATTTATCACCGCTTGTACCTATATCCGATTGTCGTTTTGCCCATACTTATGTATTTTGCGCTTCAGGACAAGTCGGAAAAGACAAAGATGTTGGCGCTTTTGTACTACAGTTGGATTGGTCTGCTTAACTTTTCGTTGCATCATCGCTTTGGCGATTTTGTCGGCGAAGGTTGGGTTACGGCGTTGCCGCTTCACCTTTGCAACACGGCAATGTACATCACGCCGATATGCCTCACCTTCAAGTGGAAAAAGTTGTTCTACTTTACCTACTTCATCAACGTTTTGGGAGCGTTTTTGGCGCTGCTTATGCCCAACTACGGGGAAGCGACCGTTTTCAGTTCAAGCGTGTTGCAGTTTTACGGAAACCACTATCAGGCGTTCTTTATGCCGCTTTTGATTGTCGGGCTGGGCATTTTCCGCCGTCCGCGTTGGAAAGAGTTCAAGTACAGCATGATAGCTTTTGCCGTCTACTTTGCATTGATGCTCATCATTAATGCTTGGTTCACAAACTACAATCCGGACGTAGACTACTTCTTCCTAAACAGCGACTTTATTGCCGAAAAATTCGGCTCTTGGGGACAAGGTTTGCGCGCCTATGTTTGGACGTTCAAAATAGGCAGTCTCAGTTTCACGTTCTATCCGCTGTACCAATTTTTGTTCTTCTTGGTGTATTTTGCGGCGGCATTCGGAATGTGGTTCGTTTACGAACTTGCGTATAACGCGGTGTCCGGTTGGTTGGATATCGCCGCTCGCAAAAAAGTTATCGCGGCGGATAAACTTGCGCTGGAAGTCAGTCTGGGCGGAAGAAATTTGGAGGAGCCTATTCATATGGAAAACAGCAGTAAACTTGTTTTGACAAATTTAACCAAGCGTTACGGCAAAAGCGACGTATACGCCGTCAAGGACGTCAATTTGGAAGTCAACGGCGGCGAAATTTACGGATTTTTGGGACCTAACGGTGCCGGAAAATCTACAATAATAAAGAGCATCGTCGGCATTCAACCCATCAGCGGCGGCAGCATAGAAGTGTGCGGCTACGACGCAACCACGCAAAGCGTGCAGGCAAAGCGTCAAATCGGTTTTGTTCCGGATCACTACGCCTTGTATGAACGACTTACCGCGCGTGAATACATCAACTACATTGCCGATTTGTACGAAGTCAGTCAAGCCGACCGCGACGAGCGTTTGGCAAGGTTCATAAAGTTGTTCGAGTTCGAAGCGGCAATCGATTTGCCGATTAAAACATATTCGCACGGCATGAAACAAAAAGTAACCATAATGTCCGCCCTTATCCACAACCCCAAAGTTTGGATTTTGGACGAGCCTTTGACGGGGTTGGATCCCAACAGCATTTATCAGGTAAAAGAGTGTATGAAGCGGCATGCGGAAGAGGGCAACATAGTGTTCTTTTCCAGCCATATCATCGACGTGGTAGAGCGTATTTGCGACAAAATTGCAATCATTAGAAAGGGGCAAATCCAATGCGTGCGTGACGTTCACCAGATGGAAGCCGACGGCGAAAGTTTGGAAGAATTTTACATGAACGTAATCAACGGACACGAAGTTAAGCCGATCGCCGTCAATCCGCAGGAGGCTGCAAAATGAAGTCCGACTTTTTTAAGTTGAAAACGTTGGTATCCATGCAGCTTAGGGACAAGTTGGATTTGTCGTTTGCCAAGTCTATACGCAGTTTGATAATCAAAATTGCGTTGGCTGTCCTAAAACTCGTGGTTATTACGGCGTTGTTTTTCGGATTGTTCTATTTCAGCAATTTGCTGTCGGTGTTTTCCTTTTCGGGAGTTCTTCCGGACACCGTGGTAAACTTGCTGTTTACGGCAATCCAGTTGATGTCCATAGTAACTTGCACCGTCGGACTGACGCAGGCGTTGTACCTGACGCAGGACAACAAAGTGCTTTTAACTTTGCCCGTCAAGTCGTCCGACGTGTTCTTTTCCAAGTTGCTGTTATATTACATTTTTGAACTGAAAAAGAACCTTACGCTCACGCTACCGATATTTATTGCTTACGGCATAGTCTGCAATGCGGTGTGGTACTACTACTTTTGGATGTTGGTGTGCTTTGTGTTCGTGTCGCTTTTGCCGGTTGCAATCGGCGCGGCGCTCAGTATTCCGTCGCTGTATATTGCGGCATTCGTAAAGAACTATCGTTGGCTGCAAGCAGTGCTTGCCACAATCGCTGCAACGGGTATAACGCTGTTGTTGTTTTGGATAGTCGGACAGTTGCCGGAAAATATCGACTTGGTCGGTCAATGGGGCAGCATTTCGGCAAGTATACAAAAGTTCCTCAAAGACGTGGCTTCCGTTTTCCGCCCGTACTATTTGCTGACGCTCATGATTGTTGGCGGCTCGCTGCGTATTTCGTCGCAGTTGTTCGGCGGAGATACGTTTGCCGTACTCGGAGTGCTTGTGGGCGTTTTGGCAGTGCTGTTGACTTTCTCCTACTTTGTGGTAAAACCGTTGTTCTTAAAAATGGCTTCCAAGGAGTTCGAATTCGGCACGGCAAAAAGAAAAAACGCCAAAAATATTTGTCACACGGTTGCGGCTTCGGCTTTCGACGAGGCGGCAAAAATCAATTTGCGTAGCAGCAGGTACTTGTTGGGCATGGTTGTTCAGTTGGTTTTGCCCGCGCTTATGGTGTACTTCCAATCCCGTCTGTACGCGGCAATGAACACCAGTTATTCCGGCGCGATTATGACGCAGTGTTTCAGCGTTTTGATTATCGCCGTGGCGGCAGTGTCCTTCAACAACAGGTATGCCTCGGTGTACAGCCGCGAAGGCAACGCAAGGAATATACTTAAAACGCGTCCGATAAACCCCATATTTACGCTGCTTAGCCGCATCTATATACGCGCCGCCGTTGCAACGGTGTCAGTGATTGCCGCGGCAATAGTGTACTCCGTGGAAAGCGGTTTGTCGGCAATAAATTGTATTTTAACGTCGTTTATGTTGGTGGCTTTGGTTCTTGCCCATTTGTTGTGGGCTGCCGAGTCGGACTTGATGAACTCCCAAGCCGAGCAGTACGATACCGTCGGTTTGGAATTCGACAACCCCAACGAAAGAAAAGCAGGCGTCACGGGATTTTTGTGCGCAGTGATTTTGGTCGGAGCGATGTACTTGTTCACCGACAGGGGCGTAACCACGTCGCTGATTAAGTGCAGCGTAATTGCGGCGGCGTTTTTGGCGGCAAGATTTTATTTGTTCACGACGCGCGCAAAACTGTATTTTATCGAAAAATAAAGGAATAATATGAAAAAATCAACGGTTCTGCTGCTAACACTTGTGTTTTTGGCAAGCATATTGATAGTGGGATTTTTCGGGATGAAGTCCATTTCCTACAAGGAAACGATCTATATCAATTCCATAACGCCCACGGATGTAACGCTTTCTACCGATGAGCAAAAAAACATCAATCGGGACGAAAACGGCAAATACTACGTGCGCGTGACCTACGAGCCGGGAATGATAGTAACGGTGGGCTATTCCGTCGCGCCGGGCAACAACACTTTCGGCAGTAAAACGAAAATAGAAATCAGTTACTGTTCGTCGGATAATCCCAACGCGGTGGAAATAGTTCGCGGCTGCACTTTTAAGGTCAATGAACAGTGCCACTTCGACGTAAAAGTCACGGCGTTGGATAAAGCCGGCGGAGCGTCGTTTACGCTTACCGTATACACCAAGTTGCCCAAATAGTCAAATAACGCATTCGGGCATAGGCTAAAACAAATTTAGGCAAACGGTTTTTGAACCGAAAGCCGAACAATTCGGCAAACACTTTCGAGGTGTTTTGCAAACGCGGAGCAAATGCTCCCGACCGGTAAACCTCGGCGGCAAATATTGCTGTCGGTTTCCAAATAGATAAAAAATTATTAACGAAAAACAGCAAGGAGAATATCGATGAAAAAGAACATAGCATTGATCGTGTGTCTTGCCATATTGCTTGCAAGCGTGTTGCCTTTGGCAATAGCCTGCTCGGACAAGCGCGAGGTTGCTTCCATAGAAGCGGTGGACGCCAAAACGGAATATAACGTCGGCGACGCGATCGACTACGACTCGATTAACGTAAAAGTCAACTATTCGGACGGCTCGTCCGAAATCAAAACCGTGCGCGCACTAAAAGCAACGGTAAATAAGGCGGATTTGTCCAAGGAAGGTAAAACCTCTTACACGATAACCTATGCAGGCAAATCGGCAACGGTAAACCTCACCGTGGTTGCGGCAAAAGTTACAATCGGCACGGTAGAAACCTTCACGGAACCGGAATTTTACTCGGCGTACAAAAGCGCGATATCGCAAACCGAGCAGAGCGACGCAACTTTCAAAATGTTGGACGCTCCCTACGAGGTGGGCAACGTAAACAAGTTTATCTACAAGCCCACAATCACGGGTTTTGACGCAAACGACGTTAAAATCGAAACAACCGACGTAAAAACAACTTTCAAAGTGTTTGTGAAAACTGCTGTCGACGGAACGTATTCCGAACTTACTGGCGAGGACCTTGCGGCTTTCGTCACGGCAGAAAACAACGCCTACAAGTTCAGCGACAACGCTTTGGGCAAGTACGTTAAGTTGGAGATTTCGTTGGACGAATCGGTCTACGACATTTCCTCCGCGCTCAAGGCACGCACTTTGATTTGTGAATTTACGGTGGTCAACGGATACAACGCTTACGACCAATTGGGACTTTCCGTCATGGACGACCATCACAACTACGCGTGGAAAGATCTCAAAAATCAACAATTGGAAGCCGACGACAAAAAACTTTCCGAATACACCAACGTAACGACGGTTGTTTTGCACGGCAGTTTCACTCTCAATCCCGACCAATTGCCCGCTCAATACTTTTGGACAAAAAGCACCAACGGATATAACACCGCAAAAAGCGTGCTGGCAGGCAGCGATAAATCGCTCAACATGGAAAAACTTCTTGTCGGTTCTCTTAACGACGGCCCGGGCGAAGGCGTAGGCTACTACATTTTGGACGAAAACGGCAACGAAGTGGAAAACTACAGCATCCAAAAGGGACTTTTTGCAACAACAAAATGCAGCCTCAGCGGCAACTACAACACCATAACGGTAAGCGATAGCCTTGAAGAAGGACAACGCAAATTGTACACCGTAGTATCCAGAGGCAGCAAATCCGGGGACAGCAAATCCATCAACTCTCCCGATCCGCACTGGTCGGTGTTCAAGTTCTTCAAAACTTCCGCACAGGAAACGGCAGGAACCGAAGTTAACGTTGGCTTAAAGAACATCGCCCTTTTCGGCAACACCGGACACGGCGAACAAATGAACGGACCTACCGGACTATTGATGGCAAACACCTACGTAGACAACCTGACGGTGGAAAACGTAAACGGTTACGGATTCTATACCAACATCGTTGCCGACGGCAGCGACGAGCACGAATCGGTCAAATCCAACTTGCACGTGGTAAACAGTAAGTTCCTCAACTCTTTCAGCAACATGGTGTACGCTTGGAAAGGTCGTATCACGCTCGTTAATAGCGAAATGCGCGATGCCGGCGGTCCGTTGTTCCTTTTGGTAGACGGTGGCGCACGTGACGACAATATGCCCGATACAATCGGCGCAATCTTGGAATGTGACGAAAACTCCGTTTTGTCCAGTTATGCAACGGGTACGGAAAGTTGGTACTCGCAGTATAACGCAGGCGGTGCAGTTGCTCAAATCAAAATGTTGGATATGCTTTTGGCTGCTTCCACGGGCGCAACTTTGCAATTTGTAAAAGAGAGCGACGGAACAATGCGTCCGCTAAAAGCGTCGGAATTGCAAAAAATGGCAAAGGGTGAAGCTATTACGACTTATATCAACCTTACAACGTTGATGATTCCCGAACAAGATAGCATTTTTAGCAGTGACGTACCCGGCGGATGGGAAATCTGCGGCAAGACGGTAACCAAGGGCGAAGGCAACGAAAACGAATTTTTGATGCACAACGCCGTTTTGGAAATGTTCCGTCCTACAACGATGCCCATTCTTCAAAGCGGCAACAACTACGCCGCAGTGTATATGAAAGGAACGGATCCTTCAACAGCGGTGCTTAACTCTACTTCTCAGGAGGCGTTTGTGAACCTTGCCACCAAGGGACAAACGACTCCGCTTTCCGACGCCGAAAAACTTGCTTGGGCAACGACTCACACTTCAGCGTTGTGCTTGTACATCAAGCTGAACTCGTCCGCCCCCTATATCGGACTTGTTATGAACCTCGGCAATTTGGTTCAAGCGTAATCGACAAAGCTTAAACAGTCGGCTCGCATTTTGAAATTATTGCCAAAAGTTTGACGGTTGTATAGAAAACTATCTATGAATGAGTTCGGTATTGTGCCGGACTCATTCTTTTTGCCTCAAAGTAGGTTTTTCGTTGTTTCGCCGGTGGTTTGGGCGCTTTTACAAGCAGTGGACGAACGCAGGGAGTGGCGGCCGATTTCGGCAAAAATTTGTAAATTTTTATAGCAACTTCGGCTTTTTATGCTTGATGCCGCTATTTGCCTATGGTGGTACTTACTTTGAAAATTTATTTTTGGGCAAAAATTCGGTTGCCGAAGCACAAAACGGGCGCGCGCTTGTTGACAAGCAAAGCGGGATGATTTACAATAATAAATTGTAAGTAAACCGTATCCAAAAGGAGATCGTTATGGACAAGATTGCCGTCGAGCAAAAATGGAACAAACTGTGGAATGAACAAAAAGTTTATAAGTTCGATCCTAAAAACGTTGACAACAAGTACTACGTTTTGGAAATGTTCAGCTATCCCAGCGGAGCAAAGTTGCACATCGGGCATTGGTATAACTACGGATTGACCGACAGTTTTGCACGCTATCAAATAATGAAAGGAAAAAACGTATTCCAACCTATGGGATTCGATGCGTTCGGACTTCCTGCGGAAAACTACGCCATCAAAACGGGCGTTCACCCCAAAGACAGCACCCTGAAAAACATCGAAACCATGGAGCA
>CAKRAM010000049.1 GCA_934294965.1 uncultured Clostridia bacterium | reverse complement strand
ATATGGAGGATGCCACAAACAAGTTGCGGTTTTCCGAAAGGTCTATGCCTTGCAACATTTTAAGTCCGGATACGGCAATAAAGCCGTAAAGTGCCATGCAAACTCCGCCCATCACGCAGGAGGGTATCGTTGCCAAAAACGTTACAAACGGACCGATAAAACTGCACGCAATGCACAAAAGCGCGGTTACGAAAATCGTCACTACCGAGGCGTTTCCGGTTATCGCAACGCAGGCGACGCTTTCGCCGTAGGTGGTGTTGGGGCAGCCGCCGAAAAACGCACCTACCATGCTTCCGACGCCGTCACCCAAAAGCGTGCGCGTAAGTCCCGGGTTTTCGGTCAAATCAGCACCGATAATCGACGACAAATTCTTGTGGTCGGCAATGTGTTCGGCAAACACCACAAACGCAACGGGGACGTATGCAACGGCAATCGTGCCTATGTACGCGCCGATGTTTTGGTCGCCGTAATCGCCGGAGAATGCTTTCAAAAAGGCAAACGATGGAACCCATTCCATGTTGGCAAACTTTCCGAAGTCGATAATTTTCAGTGCGTCCACATTGCAAACGTTGCCGATCACGGTGAATATCGATGCTAAAGAGTAGCCAGCCAAAATGCCGATAATAAAAGGTATAAGTTTAAGTGTTTTGTTGCCGTACACTGTGCAAATTATCACAACGACAAGCGTAACAAGACCGCACAGCATTGCAATGTACGGGGAGGCAACCGAAACGCTTTGCGTCGTTTCCACCGCTTGCATAACTCCGCCCACTTCCTTAACCGTCCAAACAGATTGCATTGCGGTAACGCTTCCTTTCATCATGTCGGAAACGGCATTGGACGAAAGCGACAACCCGATGATGGCTACGGTAGGGCCGATAACGACGGGCGGCATAATTTTGTTTATCCATCCGACACCGGCTACTTTCACTATAACGGCAATCACAAAGTACACAAGTCCTGCAAACGCAGCGCCCAAAATGATGCCGAGGTATCCGAGTGAAGCGGTGGATGCTCCTGCAAAAGCCGCAGCCATGCTGCCCAAAAAGGCAAAACTGCTACCCAAAAATACGGGGCTTTTGAATTTTGTAAAAAGTAGGTAAGTCAGTGTTCCCGCGCCTGCTCCGAACAGAGCCGCCGATTGGCTCATTCCGTTGCCGACAATTGTAGGCACGGCAATGGTTGCGGCAAGGATTGCAAGCAGTTGCTGAAACGCGTACAAAATTGTACGAAAAACAGGTGGCTTATCCGATACGTTGTAAGTCAGGTTCAAAGTGTAACACCTCCGCATAAATTTTGTTATCACCTCGGCAGTCGCCGTTATGATTGTGAATTATAAATACGTTTTAACGGGGTAGGTGGATAATTACAGGTAGAATTTTTTTGGCATTGCCGCCTTGTTTTGGGCAAAATTTTTTACGGCATCGGCGAAAGTCGTCGGTAGTGCCGTAAAACTATTATGTAAAATGTGATATGCGATTAAGTCGATTTGTGGCTTGCTTTTCAGTAAAAAGCCTCGACAAAAAACAAAATCTGCCAAGGCAAACTTACACCGACTGTTATAATTGCGTCGTTGTGTTACGTTTTCAAATTTTTTGCAATTTTACCAAATGCGGCGGAATAAGTCAAACAATTGCAGGCGCATTCGTCAATTATTTTTATTTGGTACCTAAACGATAATTTTGTTGCGGTGGCAAATGTCAAAATCAATGAAAATTTGCAACCGAGCATGGTAACAAAAAATTATGAAACAAAATTAAAATAAGCTGAAAAACGTTTGACTAATTTGTGTGTCTATAGTATCATAAATGCATATTTTTTTTCGGGAAGTCGGTTTTAAGACGTTTTCCATCCTTAATTCTCGAAAAAAATACAAAAAAGGAAGGGCTCGTTATGCTTTGTTTTTGCTTCAAAATGAATTTCATTGCGTGCGGACACATTTGCGCCCGCTTCCTTTAACCGCTCAAACGGCAGTTTGCCGTTTTGAGCGTTTTTCTTTTGCAGGACTTTTTTAAGCGCGGCCAATCGGTCGGCATTGTTTTGCAAACAGCCGCAGGCACAAAATATTGCCTAAAGCCAAA
>CAKRAM010000048.1 GCA_934294965.1 uncultured Clostridia bacterium | reverse complement strand
GCGTTACACCGCGTCTGTCCTTCATTTTGTCTATAAGCACTTCGAAGTACTTTTTGCCGACTTCCATAACGACGTCGGAGAACATTTGAATAAATCTTCTGTAGCAGTCCCAAGCCCAACGAGGATTGCCGGACTTTTTGGAAAGCACTTCCACTACGTCTTCGTTCAAACCGAGGTTCAAAATGGTATCCATCATACCGGGCATGGATGCTCTTGCGCCGGAACGCACGGAAACAAGCAAAGGATTTTCCTTATCGCCGAACTTTTTGCCGGTGATTTGTTCCATCTTTGCAATGTATTCCATAATTTGACCTTTGATTTCGTCGTTGATTTTGCGACCGTCTTCGTAGTATTGCGTGCAAGCTTCGGTTGTGATTGTAAAGCCTTGGGGTACGGGCAAACCGATGTTGGTCATTTCCGCAAGGTTTGCGCCTTTTCCGCCCAACAATTCACGCATTTGAGCGTTGCCTTCGCTGAACAAATAAGTATACTTTTTTGCCACTTTTTTATCCTCCAAATTTATTTTTAAGGGTGAGCGCGGACAGCCGTTCGCTGTAAAAATTCGGCTGAAATATCGACGATTTTCCACAGAAACGCAACTCTCCGCAAAACAGTGTTATTTTACATTATTTTTGCAAATTATGCAAGCAATTTTAACATAGCGACGGCATTTATATGCGCGATAGACCATTTTTTCTTTATTATACCTAAAATGCGACGATTTACTCTTTACATTGCGCCGCGCGCGGCAATTACATTGGCAGAACACACAAAAAACAAGCAAAAAAATGAGCTTGGCAAAACGTGCCAAACTCATTTTTTGATTTTGCAAATATTATGTAATTGCAGCGTCGTATGCTACTTTTAGCAACTAGTTCCAGCCCAAAACTTTTTCGCCCATTTTTTGAGATCTGGACAAAATGTTTACGATAATAATCGGCGGAATGATGAGTGCGTAAAGCATAAGGATAAATCTGAGCAAGTTGCTGCCGTTGCTTCTGCCGCGCGATTTGATGTAGCTAACGGTGTTGTAGCAGAAAATGGCGTTGCCCATCGTTACCCAGTTTACGATAGGAATAAGGCTGATAGCGAGCCAAATCCAAAATTTCTTTGTTGCAAGTTTTTTCATTTCGGCAAGATCTTCTTCGGTTGCGTCGCCTGCCCATTGCGAAAACGATTGCATGTGTGTTCCTCCTCTTTCGGTATAATGCGTGTGGCACGTTCACAGTGCTGATGTCATTATAACACTTCTACCCCCCCCCCTGTCAATAGTATATCATAAAATTTTGACCGAAAATTAAATTTTTGCACCGCTAAATTTGCTTTTAACTGCAAAATTCGAGTTAACCTTCGGAAAATTTGCCCCACGAAGATGGTTTTGGCATCAAATGTTATAACTTTGGCACGCGAATTGCGCTCATAATTACATTATACGGAAATAGGATTGCATTATGCCGACTGTTTTGGGAAACGCGAACCGCTATCCCCTTGCCGCCAAAAAATTGTTTACCCAAGTTACCGTGTAATCGTGCAGTTCCTCAAAGGAATAGGACACATAGTTGCGGCAGAACTTTATATATTCGCACAAAAGTCCCTCAACAAACACGTTGATTTCCAACTCCAAGTATTTTTTGTTGCGAATGCGGCTGTCGTTGTTGCACAACTCCAAAAATTTGCCGCTGATTATGCCCGTGAGGCGTTTTGCGGCAAACAACATTTCGTTGGAGCGGCACAACAAGCGATAGTTTTGGTGATTTGCCTTGATGTAGCCGAAAAACGTGTCGATGAACTGATACACGTCCACTGCAGAGATGAGCGTTGCATTATCGAAAAACGCGTCGATAAGTTCGTTTTCGTAGTCTTCGGCAACGCTGTAGATATCGTCATAGTGAGAGTAGAACGCACCACGGCTTATGTCGGCGCGCGCACACAGCTCGCTGACGGATATTTTGCCGAGTTCTTGCTTTTCCGCAATCAATTCGGCAAAGACCGACTTTATCAGTTTGCAAGTTTTTTTGGAAGAGTTGTTTAAGTTTTTTGATTTCATATTTTTACCTCTACTGCTCGTTTAC
>CAKRAM010000047.1 GCA_934294965.1 uncultured Clostridia bacterium | reverse complement strand
CGGTTAATGAGATGTTTCAGTTCACCGGGTTCCCCTCAGTACACTATTTGATTTGTGTAAAGATACTATGTCTTCAACATAGTGAGTTTCCTCATTCGGAAATCTACGGATCAACACTTATTTGCAGGTCCCCGTAGCTTATCGCAGCTTGTCACGTCCTTCTTCGGCGCTTAGTGCCAAGGCATCCTCCATACGCTCTTCGTAGCTTGATCGTATAATTACGATACGCTTGCTTTCGCAAGCAATTTTAGATCCTTGAATAAATTACTCTTATTAACTCTGCGTCATTGCAGCAAAAATCGTTGTTTGATTTTGCATATTAACACTCGATTAATATTTTTTACTCTAAACTTTATATTGTTATATGCAGTTGTCAATGTTCCTTTCTGCCACATCAGTGGCGCTGCCCTTGCTGACAGCCTACTAATAATACCACAACGCTTATAGGCTGTCAACTGTTTTTTGCAACTTTTTCAAACTTTTTTCAAGTTTTTTTCAGCTGCTTTTTCGGCGTTCGCAGTGGCGAATTTACCGAAACAAACGGTTATGCCTTGTCGGCGATATTACGTTGTAGAACCGTCCGCCGACCACAAAGTCGAACTCGTTTTGGCATTAAAAAATGCTTCACAAGCGGAAAGCCTACATATAATACTACTAAGGGAAAATTATGTCAAACGTTTTTAATACTTTTTTTGACAATTATCGCACTTTTTTTGCAACGCTTTGCGACACGCCTTTAGGCGGCAAATACAAAGTCGTTTCCGTCAGTACGTCCTCCGAAGCCAAACTTCGGCTGGAACAAATAGGACTGTCCCGCGGGGCGACGGTTACGCCGTTTATGCGCCAAAACGGAATTACGATATTTTATCTGTACCGCGGCAAAATTTCTTTGCGAAACCGCGACGCCGAAAAAGTCGAATTGGAGCCGCTCGATGACAAATAGAACCATCGCCCTGTTCGGCAATCCCAACAGCGGAAAAACGACATTATTCAATTTGCTTACTGCAAGCAACATGAAAGTGGGCAATCGCAGCGGAGTTACCGTTGAGGCGCAATTCGGCAGGTTGCAAAAAGACAAATCGGTTGTCGTAGTCGACACCCCGGGCGCAAGAACCGTTTTGGGAGGCTCTTCCGACGAACAAGTGACTGCGGACTTTTTGGCAAGCAAAAATTTTGACGTTGCAGTTTGCGTTGTGGACGCGTGCAATCCGGTGGGCGGACTTTTGCTCGCCCAACAAATTTGCCAAACGGGAGTTTGCCCGATAGTTGCGCTGAACATGTGGGACGAGGCGCAAAAAGGCGGTGTGAAAATAGATTTGCGACAGTTGGGGAAACTTACAAAACTTAAATTTTTTGCCATATCGGCAAAACGAAACGTCGGCGTGGAAGAACTGATTAAATATTGCATCGGAGTTAGCCATCAAAAGCCCGCCCCGCCGCAGGCGCACTTGCCAAAAGTTACAAAGTTGATTGCCGATTGCTTTTTCATTCCGCAAAACCTGAACGCCAAGTCCGACCGCATAGACAAAATAGTTTTGAACAAGTTTGCCGCACTGCCGATTTTTGCAATTGTTATGCTTGGCGTATTCTATTTGGCAAGCGGAAAGTACTGCGGCGGATCGCTGACAAGCGGAATAGAAAATTTTACGCCACAACTAATTGCCGCGGCAAAATCGATTTGCCAAAACTGCCCCAAATGGCTTTGCGGTCTTATATGCGACGGAATAATCGGCGGAGTTATGTCTGTTGTGGGATTTTTGCCGCAAGTTATTATTTTGTACGCTTGCATATCGGTTTTAGAAGACGTCGGCTACATGGCACGCGTCGCCGTTATTTTTGACGGCGTTTTGCAAAAAATAGGATTGGGCGGAAAAAGCGCCGTATCTCTTTTGCTGGGAACGGGGTGCAGCGTTACGGCAATATACGCAGCAAGGATAGCCGACACCTCCACAGAACGCAAACGCGCCGCCGCTTTGTGTCCGTTTGTTCCCTGCTCGGCAAAACTTGCGGTTGTTTCCGCAATCGGAGCAAGAGTGTTCGACGGCAACGCGCTGTTTGCGCTTTGCATTTACGCATTGTGCGTTGCGGCAATAATATTTTGGGGATACGTTTTCAGAACCTTTGAAAAGTGCAACGACGAACTTTTTATAAACGAACTGCCGCCCTACCGCTTGCCGTCGGCAAAAAGCGTGACAAGACAAATTGCCGAACGCGCAAAAGACTTTTTGTCCAAAGCCGGCTCCACGGTTTTTGCCGCCTCGCTGGCGATTTGGCTAACGAGCAGTTTTGACTTTGCGCTGAATTTCGTCCCATCCGAGCAAAGCATTTTGGCAACGGTCGGAAAACTGATTGCTCCTATTATGACTCCGATCGGCTTTGACGCCGACGGCTTCGGTTGGCAGTTTACCGTTGCGACGATGAGCGGACTTTCGGCAAAAGAATCAATCCTTTCCGCGTTGCAAATACTTTTGCCGCCCGATGCGGAAATAAGCAAAGTTTCGGCATTTTGTTTTGTTGCATACAATATGCTCACGCTGCCCTGCGTCGCAACCGTGGCGGCGTGCTTTGCCGAAACGGGCAAGAGCAATGCCCTAAAAGCATTGGCAATACAAACGGTAACGGCATACGTTGTTTGTCTTACTATATACCAAACGAGCAAACACCCGAAGTTTTGCATTGGCGTTATCCTCGCCAGCGCGATTGCAACGGCACTGCTGATTGTGAGAAAATCCCGTGGCCGACACGATTGCTCACGTTGCGCCGCCGACTGCAAAAGTAATCCGACCAATTGCAAAAACGTCTAATCTCAAAAACACGACGCTTGCCGATTTATTTGCATGCGCCGTTGCAACTAATTATTGTTGGTTAAATTATCTTATTATAGTATATATTATACTTTATATGGAAACGAAAAGTCCGTCGCTATTTTTGCCTAGCGACGGACTTGAAAATTATTACGTTATAAAAGTCGATGCGGCAGCGTTATACCCACGACCGCCACGTGGCGGCTACTTCATAAAGTTTTCCGCCAAAACGTTGCGATCCACCAAAGTCATACGCTGCGTTTTTGCGTAGTCGACGGCGGTTCTGTCGAAATAGGAATTTGTGACAGCCATTGCATTGGGCAAATTGTAGTGTCTTTGACCGACCACAACCGAGTACAATTCCTTTTCGGAAAGTACCCTGCCGACCAAAAATACGGAAACCGAATAGCGCACGCCGGATTTTTCCACAATCATATCCACTCCGTAGTTTTCCGCAACGGGAGTGAGTTTTACGCCGTAACCTTTGCTGCTAAACAGTTTTGCCAAGTAAAGCACAAACTGCGTTCTGTCCATTTTGGAGATTTGCTCGAATTTTTGCTCGATTGTTTGTGCCTTGCCGCCGTTGTTAATCAGGTTGAGTTGTTCCTCCTCGGTAAGGTAACTGATGGAACTTTCGTCAATAGTCAATATCGGCTCGACAACCTCCTGCTTGGATTGTTCGTCCACTTGCTTGAACTTGTCCGCGCACACAGCGATGAGAATTATGCCCACGAAGAGAAAAAACCCGCCCACGCACAAAAGCGGGATGAACCAATTTTCGTCATTGCGAACCGACGGCACCAAAAAAGATACAAGCGCCGCAGTCAGCCCCATTACAAACAGCAGTATGCCGAATGTGGCGGCTTTGACCGGTTTTTGATTTGAGTTTTGTTGTTTTTTGCTCATATTTTACTCCGTTGCGCCGATTATATCACAAAACGGGCAATTTGTAAAGACATATTAACTCTCAGCCGCTTGGGTGTGATTACGAATAACGTTCGTCGAACTTTTGTTGTTTCACCCAAGTTTTCATAACGAATTTTACCGGGCAAAGTTTTACCAAACGCACCTGATTTTTTGCCTTGCCGCCGTGAATGGACAAATCCTTGCCCTTGACGATATCTTTGTAGGCGGTTGCTACGACGTCGGCAGCCTTGTACAGTACCGATTTGTTAATTATAACCTTTTTTTCGGTGAACTCCGCACGGGAGAAAAACGCGCTTTCCGTCCAAAACGGACAA
This sequence comes from uncultured Clostridia bacterium, assembly GCA_934294965.1. GTDB lineage: Bacteria > Bacillota > Clostridia > Christensenellales > CAG-314 > Fimimonas. The sequence goes on along the minus strand of CAKRAM010000047.1, from coordinate 5,189 downwards.
ATGGCCGTGCAGGAAATTCCTCGAGGTTTAAGTTCCACGTTGAGTGCGCGTGCGTAACTGTACACAAACGCTTTGGTCGCAGCATACACGTTTTGATAAGGCGTGGGTTGAAACGCAGCAACACTGCTGAACTGGGCAACATGCGCTCCCTTGTGCATATAGGGTAAAACGCGCTCGGTGAGATCCACCAGGCATTCGCAATTGAGCCTTATCATGTTGGTGCTTTCTTCGACGGGAATTTCGTCGTATCTGCCGAATTTGCCAAAACCCGCGGCATTGACAAGCCATACCACATCCACGTCCGCATTGAGGCAATCCGCCACGGCTTGCACTCCGCCGTCGGTCAAATCCACCGCAAACTTTTTAACCTTGGTTGTGATTTCCTCCGCAAGAGTATCCAGCAGTTGACTTTTACGTCCGATTGCCCAAATTTCGTCCAAATTTTCTTTTTGAGAAAGCAGTTTTGCAAACTCCCGTCCCATTCCGTTTGTTGCGCCCGTAACTATTGCAATTTTCATATTTGTGTTTCCTTGTAGTCGTTTGTTACTCCACCGCAGGCGCAGGCAATCCGAACAATTCCTTGCCCGAAAATCCACACGCAACGGGGTTGTTTGCAAGTATTATATCACCGCTTTATGCTTTTGCCAAACGATTGCGCTCTAAACGCCTGCCGACAATAATTTTTGACCAAACGCTTGACCGAATACACTCCGCATATTATAATACAGGAATAATAACGCTTGTTATTGTTCCTGGCGAACTTTCTCAATTGAGTCGATGGTCCGTTGAATACAGTCACAACAACACCGTTACCACGGAGGGCAAAATGCCTGCTAAAAAGCAAATCACAAAACAACAAATTTTCGATGCGGCGCTGGATATGCTATCCACGCAAGGCTCGGCATCGCTAAATGCACGCGCCCTTGCAAAAAAACTGGGATGCAGCACGCAACCAATATACCTTGCGTACAGCGGAATGAACGAACTTTCCGCCGAACTGTTGGTTGCATGCAAAAACGTTTTGGGAGAATATCTTGCACAAGAAAAACGCGACGGGATTTTTCTTTCGCAATTTGTCGGATACGTTCGCTTTGCCTACGAAAAACCCAACTTGTTTAAGTTTGTCTACTTTGACAACAAATACGCAAACACCGAAGCCGACCGCGCCTACGTAGAACACACGGTGGAAGCAATTATGAAGGCGGGCGGATACGACAAGAACACCGCAACCAGATTCTACTTTGAAGCTTGGATGTTTATGCACGGAGTGGCATCTCAATTGGCATTCGGTTTTAGCGATATGAATTGGGACGAAGTGATGAAACTTGCCGTAGATCAATTTGAAGCGCTTAAACAATATCACGGCAAAAACGCAAATAAGCAATAAACAGCGGCACTGCACGACACGGAGATAACCATGAACCAATCTATCGTAATAACCGACCTGACAAAAGAATACAAAGGCGGAACAAAAGCACTGAAAGGAATTTCGCTACAAATTGCCGAAGGAGAACTGTTCGGCTTACTTGGCGTAAACGGCGCAGGGAAAACCACTCTCGTAAAAATTTTGTGCTGCCTAACAAAGCCAACAAACGGCACTGCAACCGTGTGCGGCACGGACGTTTGCAAAAACCCGCAAGCGGTCAAAAAAATCGTTGACTTTTCACCGCAGGAAACTTCGGTTGCTCCCAACCTTACGGTTGAGGAAAATTTGGAATTTTTTGCACAAATTTACGACAAAAACACGCCCGAACACATCAAAAGCGTGATGGATGCGTTTTCCTTGGGCGAAGTTGCCAACCGCAGAGCAGGAAAACTTTCCGGAGGGTGGAAACGCCGACTTTCGGTTGCGGTTGCGCTGATATCCGAGCCGCAAGTGCTGTTTTTGGACGAACCGACTTTGGGATTGGACGTTTTGGCTCGCCGCGAACTGTGGAAAATAATAGAAAGACTTAAAGGCAAAATAACTATTGTGCTGACAAGCCACTATCTTGAAGAAATAGAAGCATTGTGCGACAGGGTTGCCGTGCTTTCCGACGGAAAACTGCTTGCAACGGGAACAACGGAAGAATTGATAAAACAAACGGGAGCCAACAACTTTGAGGACGCGTTTGTTTCGATTGTGGAGGCGGCGCAATGAAAAGTTTTGTTTTTGCAAAAAGAATAACAAAAGAAATGCTTCGAGATCCCGTCGTTTACGTATTTTGTTTGGGATTTCCGATTTTGATGCTTGCATTGTTTGCCGTGATAAACGTTTACGCAAAGCAGCCGACTTTTGCGCTGAAATCGTTGGTGCCGGGCATTATGATGTTTTCCTTCACGTTCGTGATGCTTTCCGTATCGTTGCAGGTATCCAAGGACCGCAGCACGTCACTACTGAAACGCTTGTATTCCTCCCCGATGAAAGCTTACCAATTTGTTTTGGGGTATGCCTTTCCGGGAATCGTTTTGGGAATACTGCAAGCGGTGATTTGCATAATTTTCGGCGCGATTTTCGGCGCGATATTTTCGACAAACTACTTCCAAGTAGGCGCAGCCGCACTGCTTGTTGTAAGCCAATTGCCGATTTTAATCATATGCGTGTTCGGCGGAATTTTGATAGGCTCGCTGCTAAACGACAAAGCCGCCCCGGGAGTTACCTCGGCATTGATTACCACGGCGGGAATGTTGGGCGGATGCTGGATGCCTTTGGATGTTATGGGCAAATTGAAAACGATTTGCAGGTTTTTGCCCTTCTACCCCTCGGTTTATTGGGGACGGATAATAACCGGCGCGTTGCACACCCAAACTGGCGAAGCAACAATGCCCTACGTTTGGGACAGAGTTGCCTCATTGGGGATAATCCCCGTTGCCGTATTTTTGGTTGCCGCCATTTTGCTTTCCTTTGTGGCTTTCCGCGCGCAAATGCAGGAAAAATAACAAGCGTTAAAAGCAACGGCTTGATGAAAGAGATTTAAGTTAAAACAAATGTCGAACGTCAACACCATCGCAATTGACAAATTAAAAGCAACAAGCGAAAAATGCCGAAAACATTTTTAACGCCCCGCAACGCGACAGTTTAGACAAAACACATTTTTGAAAACTACTTTCCACACGCAATTATACTGAACTTGGAATTCAGTTGTTCGTCAAAAATTGCCGAAAAGGCGGCGTTTCCGCCTTTTCCCGAACGCACTATCAGGGAGTTTAATACGGCAAAGTTAATTTACGGAAAAATTGTTGGCGATAAAACATGTAATACCTACGAACACAAAAAAACACATCAAAGCAAATGCCTTGATGTGTTTTTGTTATTTGTTTTGCAATTAGTCCGTACTTTTTATGCGAAAAGGAAAAAGAAGGAAACGACTGCAAGTCCGAGACCGACAAATACGGGAATAAGCAGTTTGGCAGGCTTTGCGTCGGGATGGTCGCAGAAATAGTTTTTGCAATATTTGTAGTCCTTTTTCTTATATACAATAAGCATAACGATATTGTACACAAGCGCGACAACAGGAGCCAAAACGATGGCGTCCTTTTGAGAGGCAAGAGCCAAAACTGCAAAAAACGCGGCAAGAATCAAACCTACGATAGAAAGGGCTTTTGCGGTTCTGGGGACGGACTTTGCCTTTTTAAGAACGGCTTTGTTGATAAGATAGTCGTAGTTCCAGTGACCGTTGTGAAGGTTGTAGTTGATTGTGTATTCCTTGCCGTTTACTGTGATATCTATCGAGAAGATAGGCACCAAGTAAGCGGAAACAGTCCAATCGTTAGCTTCGTAAGATTTCCAACCGGAGGGAAGGTCGTTTTCGATGATGGTTTTAAGCGCTCCCTTCATTTCGTCGAAACTAAAAATGTTGTTTTCGTTCCAAACGGGGAATTTGCATTCCGTAGCAACGTCGTTAAGCGTCTTAAATTCGCCGTCGCCGTAGTATTCGGTTACATGAAGCGCATCGGGAGTGCCGCTCTTACCAAAATCGCTTATGTTTTTGGAAAGGGTTTTTCCTTGAATTTTGTAAGTTACATCGTTGTCGTAGTTATACATAACGGCAACCCACGTGCCGGCATTGGACGAATTTACGGTAACTTTTTCAAATTCCGCCAAGAAAGAAGGATCCATATCCTTGGTTTCCGCCATGTCTTCGCGGAGTTCTGTTAGAGCGTGTTCGCGTGTGAAATTTTCCTTCAACATACCTACGCGCTTGCAATAATCAAAATTTGCATTGGTAAGTCTCATATTTCCTCCTACTAAGTGCTTTTGCACCTTTATATTCAATAGCTTTATGATAGTCCTATGTGCAATTTTTGTCAACACATTAGGTGAATTTTCTACAAATGACCGTAAAATTTACTGCACGTATATTTACTTATGCGGCAGGTTGCCGATTGTATTCCCATACCAAAACAAAAGGCAAGCCGCACGGAAAAAATCCGCACGGCTAGGCAATAGGAATTTCGTTTGAAAACACCGCAAAAAAAGTATGTGGCAATTCCGAAATTACATCAATTACTATCTGTAGCATCCTAAAAATAGCGATTATAAATACTTTCGCGTAACTCCGTCGGCACGTAGCGTTGCAACGCTTGCCCATGGCTACAAGGTGTCCGTTCCCGGGGATGTTTCGACTGCACTTCGTTCCGCTCAACATGACGTATTGGAAGCCGATTGTAGCAATTGTTAGTCAATAAAAACGTCAAAGCAAACAATGCTGCAATTTCACAATCGTATACATGTTTCAGGTCGGGCATACGAACCAGTGAAACCCGGCTTGCCGGTCATCCTGAGCGAAGTCGAAGGATCCCCCGGAATGGGACCTTGCAAAAAATATACAGTGTATCGCAACACGCAACCGATGTTCACAAGGCAACTGTATAAAAAACAACAAGAACCCGGCGGGATTTGCGCCGGGTTCTTGTTGTGGGCAAAAAAAATAACACCTTTGCAGGTGTTACACTTTTTGATGCTTGTGAGAATAGTAAGAATTTTGAACCACAGTTCGGGTTCGCATTTGTTTTTCGTGTTTATGCTCCACTCTCTTGCTCCGTGTACCGAAGTACACTCGACTTGGATGGTAGACTTTCGTCTACTCCCTTAAAGGAGGTGATCCAGCCGCACCTTCCGATACGGCTACCTTGTTACGACTTCACCCCAGTCATCAGTCTTACCTTCGACAACTCCTTCCTTGCGGTTAGGTCATTGGCTTCGGGTA
>CAKRAM010000046.1 GCA_934294965.1 uncultured Clostridia bacterium | reverse complement strand
TAATTGACCTGTACCGCCTGTCGGCAAAGGACGAAAAGGCTCATCCCGAGGCGGCTTCTTTGGTGCGCCAAGTTTTGCGCTTTGAAGAGACTTGTTTGGAAAGCATGAAGGATATGCTTTGACGGCGCGCACACTCGTTCTGTACGCCTAGCACCACAGCATAACGAGCAAGTCGACTACTTGACAGTTTTATCGCAACAAGAAAAAAGGCAACCGCACAACGCGATTGCCTTTTTTGTTGCATATAATGTTTTGTTACCGCTGACCTTTGTCGTACGGAATACCTTCCGCCTTGGGCGCGCGAGATTTTTTGGACGTGAATGCCAAAACGATAAGCGTTGCCACGTAGGGGATAATTTTGTACAATGCCGTGCTGAGTTGCGGATTGTTGTCGATAAGTTCCTTCAGTGCGCAAATGCCGTCGCCGTTGATATCCAGTGTGCCGTACTTGGCGGCAACACATTGCAACAAACCGAAGAACAGCGATACGATTGCAATGTACAAGGGTTTCCAGTTACCGAAAATCATAATTGCCAACGACAAGAAGCCCAAACCGGACACAGCGCCCGTAGAGCCGCCGTTGTCGATTGTGAAGGAGTACACGTATCCGCCGATTCCTGCCAAAATTCCGGAAATCATCGTTCCCAAATAGCGCATTTTTGCAACGTTTATACCAACGCTGTCCGCTGCTTGAGGATGTTCGCCGCAAGCGCGCAAACGCAAACCGAATTTGGTGTTGTACAACACTACTGACATTACCACGAAAATGACAATGCAAATGTAGGTTGTGATGTAGGTCTTATTGAAGAAAATGCGTCCCAAATCGGCAAAAAATCCCGTTGCGGATTTGTCGATTAAGTTTATCATGCCCCAACTGGGAGCGTCCATAACCAGACCGATACGGTTGGATTGAAACACGAGGTTTGCCACCAACAACACTATTGCCGGAGCAATCATGTTCAAAGCCGTACCCGTGATTGTTTGGTCGGCTTTCCACTTGATTGCCGCATATCCGAGCAAAAGAGAGAACGCGCCGCCGGCAATGCCGGAAACCAACATACCTACGATTATGCTCAATTGGTGAAGTTCGCCGAAGATACCCGATTGTTGAACGGAGCGCATTATGATTGCACAGAAGAATGCGCCCATAACCATGATACCTTCGAGCGCCAAGTTGATGATGCCGCTACGTTCTGCAAAAACGCCTGCCAAAGCCACCATCATAAGCGGAACAACGTACAAAAGCGTACTTTGTAAAAGTCCTACCATACCTTATTCCTCCTCGCCTTGGGGCACGCTTTGCTGATCGACAGGTTGCTGCGGGATTGGTGCGTTATCGGTTGCCGCAACCGCTTGTTGTTTGTTTTTACGAAGTTTACCCTGCAATATGTTCTTGAACAGCAGCATAAACGCCGAAAGATACACTATTATTGCCACTATCAAATCGGAAATATAACTGTTGTACGCCGTTGCGCCTTGGACTTGTTCGCCGCCGATTGTGATGTAGGACAAGAACATTGCCGTGAACACGCAACCTACGGGATTGCTGTTGGCAAGCAATGCAACGGCTATTCCGTTGAAGCCTACCGCCGGAAGCGAAGCCGTGTTCGTCCAAGCGTATTCCGGAATACCGGACAAATAGTACAATGCCGCGCCTGCACCTGCAAGTCCGCCTGCGATACCCATAGACAAAATGATGTTTTTGGTGTCGTTCATGCCGGCATATTTTGCGCCGAAGCGGTTTGCGCCGCACGCTTTAAGTTCATAGCCGAATTTTGTTTTGTTCAAAACGATGAACACCGCAACTGCAATCAAAATTGCGATAAGTATGCCGCCGCTGATTTTGCTATCCGGGAAAATTTTGTCCAAACCGAAGTTGAACGTTGTTACGTCGTTGAAGGAAGTTTTGTACACAAAGCCTGATTTGGTACTTTCCTTCATATTGATGAACAGTGCTTCCATACCGCGTTTGTTGTCCACTTCGAAGAACCAATACAGCGAGTAGATGGAAATCCAGTTGCACATTATGCTTGTTATAACTTCGTTTACGTTCAACAGCGCTTTGAACAAGCCGGGGATACAACCCCAAATGAAGCCTGCGGCAACACCGCCGAGGAATGACAAAATCCAAATAAGCACGGGGCTTACTGCCGAGGAATCTATGGAAAGCGCGATTACCAACGTTGCCCAAGTTCCCATAAGGTACTGACCGGGCGCGCCGATGTTGAATAAGCCTGTTTTGTAGGCAATGGCAACGGAAAGTCCCGTCATGATGAGCGGCATTGCGTTAAACAGCATATTGCCGAACAATTTTGCGTTAAAGCCGAAGGACAAACTGCCGTCCACACGCCCTTCGTAGAACACCGCGCCGAGCATGATTCTGAACGCTTCCCAAGCCGACTTGAACGACAACGCCGAGTTGGTGAAACTGAAGATGATAAGCAGCACAAAACCTACAAGCAAACCCGTTATTATGGACATTACGGAAGCCGCGCAGTTTTGAGTGCCTTCCTTTTTCCAAAACGTTTTCAAACCGGGTTCGACTGCCGGCTCTACAGTTACGAACAACGACTTGAACCATCTGCCGATTCTGACGGGGATGATGTCCTTATCGTCCACTTTGACGAACCAATTTTTGAACCATTTTGCTATCGCAATGCCGACGCGCTTGAACCATGCGCCGATTGCGGCAAAAAACGATGCGACTTTATTCATCGGATACCTCCGCCACTTTGTCTCTTTTTGCACCTGCCATGTACAATCCCAAATCCTGTTCGGAAACGGTTTTGGGATCCAGTTCGCCGACGATTTCGCCCTCGTACATAACCAAAATACGGTCGGAAAGGTTCATAACTTCGTCCAATTCCAAACTTACGAGCAAAACTGCCGCGCCTGCGTCGCGCTCGGCGATAATTTCCTTGTGAATGAACTCTATTGCGCCGACGTCCAAACCGCGAGTTGGTTGAACGGCAACAAGCAAATCGTGCTTGCGGTCCATTTCCCTTGCGACGATGGCTTTTTGTTGGTTACCGCCCGACATGCTGCGAGCAATCGTAGTTGCGCCTTGACCGCTGCGAACGTCGAACTTTGCAATGAGTTTTTCGGCGTAGGAACGGATTTCCTTTCTACGCAAAAAGCCCAATTTTTGGAAAGTCGGCTCGAAGTAGCGTTGCAAAACCATGTTGTCTTCCAAGGTGTAATCCAACACCAAACCGTGCTTGTGACGGTCTTCCGGAATGTGGCTCATGCCGTGCGTATTGCGGAAACGAACGGACTTTTTGGTTATATCATGTCCGCAAAGAGTCACCGTGCCTTCGGCAATCGGTTCAAGCCCCGTGAGCGCATGCACAAATTCCGTTTGACCGTTTCCGTCGATACCGGCAATACACACGATTTCCCCCGCGCGTACCTGCAAAGAAACGTCCTTAACCGCCATATGCGCGTGTTTTTTGCTCTTTACCGACATATGCTCCACGTCCAAAACTACTTGCTTTGGCTCAGCGTCGGACTTGTCCACTTTAAGTTGAACGGCTCTGCCTACCATCATATCCGAAAGGCTTTGCACCGTGCAATCTGCCGTGTTTACCGTGCCGATGTACTTGCCCTTGCGCAAAACCGTAACTCGGTCGGCAACCGCCATAATTTCGTTAAGTTTGTGCGTTATGAACAAAATGGATTTGCCTTCGTCGGCAAGCCCCTTCATAATTTGCATCAATTCTTCGATTTCCTGTGGGGTAAGCACTGCGGTAGGCTCGTCGAAAATGAGAATTTCGTTGTCGCGGAATAACATTTTGAGGATCTCCGTGCGTTGCTGCATGCCGACGGTGATATCCTCCACAATGGCGTCCACGTCCACGTTCAAACCGTACTTTTGCGACAGTTCCAAAACCTTTTGGCGTGCCTGCTTTTTTTGAATAAAACCGAATTTGGTTTGTTCCGCGCCCAAAATGATGTTATCCAATACCGAAAAGACTTCCACCAATTTGAAGTGTTGGTGCACCATTCCGATGCCCAGTGCTGTGGCGTCGTTGGGGTTGTTGATGTGAACCAACTTGCCGTCTTTGTAGATTTCGCCCTGCTCGGGTTGATACAAGCCGAACAAAATGCTCATCAAAGTGGATTTGCCCGCACCGTTTTCGCCCAAAAGCGCGTGGATTTCGCCGCGCTTAAGTTGCAACGTGATGTCGTCGTTGGCAACGATTCCCGGGAAAACCTTTGTGATGTGTCGCATTTCGATAACGTACGGACTGGCCTCGGTTGTTTCGACTGCGGCAACTTTTTCTGTTTGTGCCATATCGTGCTTCTCCTTGATGGATTAACTTTTTGCTAAATGCCGAAAACCATTTTTGCTTTCGGCACTTGGCAAAAAGAAAGGGCAATATGCGCCACTTTCGTGCGATTGCCCTTTCAAAAATACATTATTCGTAGATAAACGTAATGTTGCTCATTGCGGCAGCTTTGGTTTTCATTCCGTCCAAAGTCTTATCGTTATCGATTTTGATATCGCCGCTCTTGATTTTTGCAAGGACTGCTTCGTAGTCTTTTACGGTGAAGTTCTTCATCGACCAAGTTTCGGTGGGAAGACCAACTGCATTGTCGCTAGCGCCAAGGCTTACGGTGTTGGTTTTCCAATCTGCGGACCATTGACCGCCATAGTACTTGGTGAGCATGTTGATAACTGCTTCTACAAGGCCCTTAGTTGCGGATGTGATAACCGTCGTGGATTGAGAAGATTGATCTACGTCTACGCCGATGGACTTGCCTTGGTTAGCGGCTGCTGCTGCAAATACGCTTTGGCACATAGAACCGCCGCATGCAAACACAACTTCCGTTCCCTTTTCGTACCAACCGTTCATTTGTGTTTGAAGTTCAGCGGAAGATTGGAAACCGGAACCATATTGGTGGCTGATACGAACTTCTGCTTTGATTCCCTTTGCTTTAGCTGCATCGTTGATACCTTGAACGTATCCGAAAGCAAATCTGTTGCAAGCGTCGTTGTTTCCGCCGCCGCCGAAAGTTCCGCCAAGCTTTTTGTAGCCTTCCATAACTGCTGCGTATCCTGCAAGGTATCCGCATTGTTCTTCTTGGAATGCAACGCCTACAAGGTTATCTGCACCCATTGCCCAACCGTCGATAAACACAAATTTTACATCGGGGTTAGCGGGAACGACTTCTGCAAGAGCATTTCCGAATGCATAGCCGGGACAAACGATAACTTTTGCGCCGTTTTGAATTGCAAGTTGGAAAGCGTCTACGCGGTCTTGGTCTTGAGCGTTTGCACCGT
>CAKRAM010000045.1 GCA_934294965.1 uncultured Clostridia bacterium | reverse complement strand
TTTCTTCCGAACTTTCGGCAAAATTGTTGCTTTGCAAATCGTCGTAGCCGACGTTATCTACCTCGACATGAATGTCAATTCTGTCCAAAAGCGGTCCCGAAAGTTTATTTAGGTACCTGTGAATTTGCGAAGCACTGCACTTGCACTGCGCAACCGAACTTCCGTAGTTGCCACAAGGACACGGATTCATACTGGCAATCAGCATAAAATCGGCAGGATAGGTGACGGATACTGCGTTGCGGGCAACGGTGATTACTCCGTCTTCCAAAGGTTGACGAAGAGTTTCCAGCGTTTGCCTGTTATATTCAGGCAACTCGTCCAAAAACAAAACCCCGTTGTGCGCCAAACTGATTTCTCCCGGTCGCGCTTTATTGCCACCGCCCGTCAATGCAACCATTGTTGCCGAGTGATGCGGAGTGCGAAACGGACGTTCGTAAACAACTCCGTCAAGTTGCCCCGCCACACTGTGTAATTTTGCCACTTCCAGCGCTTCTTCGAAAGTCATATTTGGCATGATTGACGGAACTGCACGAGCAAGCATTGTTTTACCTGCGCCCGGAGGTCCTATCATCAAAATATTATGACCACCGGCAACAGCTATTTCCATTGCTCTTTTTGCTGCAAATTGCCCTTTTATATACTTAAAATCGTTGTCTGAATGATTAAATTGCAAATCGTTTTGCCAACTTCTGGGTTGCACCGGTTTGAGGTCGGACTGTCCGGTTACAAACTCTACCGCTTGATTTAGCGTAGAAACGGCATAAATTTCCGCACCTTCGATAAAAGCCGCCTCTTCGGCGTTGGCTTCGGGAATCAAAAAATGTTTTTCTCCTGCCTGACAGGCGGAAATTATCATCGGCAAAAGACCGTTGACTTTTCGCACTTCGCCGTTTAAGGACAGTTCGCCGAAAATTACAGGCTTTTTTAGTGACTGATACGGAATTTGCAAACTTGCCGCCAGCATACCGATTGCAATCGGCAAATCGTACACGCTACCCTCCTTTTTGGTATCGGCGGGCGCCAGGTTTACCACTACGGCTGCCACAGGGTAGCGATAACCGCAGTTTTTCATTGCCGAGTGTACGCGCTCCCGAGATTCCTTTACTGCGGTATCGGCAAGACCGACAATATTGAAAGTGGGCAATCCGTTATGCATATCGATTTCCGCACTGACGGGAAAACCGTCCAATCCCTTCAAACCGTAACTTTTTATTACCGCTAACATTGCTCCTCCCTCAAGCCATTCTTCCATTTAGTATAAAATGCAAATACAAAATATACAAGCATTTTGCCGATATTTTGTAAAAAATTTAGCGTCACATTAATTTTGTTATTGATTAACTATAAAATAATTTTATTTATAAATGGAACTTTCTACACTGCAAAACGAAAGGCCGATGCTCTCTGCAATCAGATTGCAAGCATTTCCATTTGGTGCCGCTCATTGATGCCGAAATATCGCTTGGAATTTGCGCATAATGCGCGACAAATCATTTTACGCAAAGTCGAATGAAAGACTACGCCCGCCAAATAGCAGAACGTACCTTATCGAAACATCTGTACCATGCAACTTTACGTCGATAGCATTTAACCAAGCAATGCACAATAATGCAAAAAGGCAATAAAAAAGGATTCGGCGATATCCGAATCCCAATTTATTGCAAATACTATTGTTTAACTGCCTTAACCTTTGCAGCCTTACCGGTACGAGAACGCAAATAATACAATTTAGCTCTACGAACATTACCTTTACGAACAACAACTATGCTGTCGATTTTGGGGCTGTGAAGAGGGAATGTACGTTCCACGCCGATACCGGAAGAGATACGTCTTACGGTGAAGGTTTCGCGAAGACCGCCGTGTTTACGAGCGATTACGATACCTTCGTACGCTTGGATTCTTTCCTTGTTACCTTCGATAACCTTGAAGTTTACGCGAACGGTATCTCCTACGTTGAACGAAGCAACTTCTCTCAAAGATTCGCTTTCAATTTGCTTAATGATGTCCATTGACTTTTCCTCCAAAATAATTGTTAACTAAGCGTTCATGTACTTAATCAGCCAGAGGACCGCCCGAAGTCACCTATAAATATTAGCACAATGCCGATATTATTGCAAGCATTTGGCAACAAAATATTTGACGAATTTATAAGACAATTTACGGCACAAAATCTATGCTTGCGTACACCGGTAACTGTTCTCTTGTGTGAGAAAAATGGTAATAATAGCCATACGCTACGTAAATGCAAAACACATATACCGCCAGAAATGCAACAAACACGTATAACGATATAATGCAAAAACCTACATGATGCCAACGCAAAACACACAGCGGATGTTGATAAAAAAACATACACGATTTGTTTTATAATCGCTATTGCGACCGACACGGCGAGAAAAATATACCATACGACCGTTGCCGTTAGTGTGCTAAAGGCACAAATATAACGCAAAATATATTACTATGCGTATAATAGTATGTTCATATTTCTTGAAGTGTAGAGTAAATCGACGAAAACCGGCTAAAATACCGGATAAATACAAAAAGTTGCAAACTTGTTTGCAATAATTTGCGACTTCGCAGATCTACATACTCGGAGGACAAGAATGAATTGTTTTTACAGCAAATCCGCAAGGATTCGGCGAATTTTGAACTTGTTTCGAAATTTAACTCGAATTGAATAAATTTTACGTAACTCGGTATAACCGTCAACAAATCAAGCGCGGAACGCATCCTCAATCAAGTTGACCGATTGAGGCGTCACTTCCACCACGTCAAACCGCACTGCCGTTCCTGTGAGCTTATGTTCAAGAAGCCAAGACGTGGCGCACTTAACGATCGTTTTTTGCTTAAAAGCGTCCACCGCTTCTCGCGGTGCACCGAAGTTGTCTCTTGATCTGGATTTCACTTCCACAAACACTACAAAAGTTTTGTGCTTTGCAACAATATCTATTTCCCCATAGTGACACCTGTAATTTCGTTGCAAAATCGTGTATCCGTTTTTCTTTAGATATTGCGCCGCAATATCTTCGCCTTTTTGACCTTTAATATGTGTATTCATTTTGAATAAGTAATGCCCGACAAAATTTTATCAGTCGATATCGACAAAATGAGTTATAAAAGTTTTTCTATGTATGGGACTTGGAGCATATTGCTTTAGCAGCGCGATATGCTCGGCTGTGCCATAGCCCTTATGTTTTTCAAACTTATACTCGGGATATTTTTGCGCATATTCTTTCATCATTCTATCACGAGTGACTTTTGCCACAATGCTTGCCGCCGCAATATTGTACGAAAGCGCATCTCCGTGAATAATGGAAATCGTCGGCGTTTTTATATCCAATTTGACGGCATCGATAAGCACTGCGTCCACCGCTTGGAAACCTTCGATACATTCCAACATCCCCTTTTTAGTTGCGTTGAGAATGTTTATTTCATCGATTACTTTTTCGTCAATAACCGCCACACGAACCTCGACGGCTCGTTCCAAAATCAGCGGATACAATTTTTCACGCTTCTTTTCAGACAACTTTTTGCTGTCGTTGACTTCTGGAATTATGCTTTCGGTATTTGTCGGCATAATGACACCTGCAACAACCACAGGACCGGCAAGCGGTCCGCGTCCCGCCTCGTCTATACCGCCGATAAGGCTATATCCTTGCGCCAACAGCGACTTTTCGTACGCCAACATATCAACCATAAAACTCCTCCGACAGAAATCACGAAACCACTATAAAAGAACAATTGACAACACCGCACCGAGCGCGTTTTATACGCAACTGTCATTTTGAGGCAAAACGCGCAATACCACCTATCCGCGAAGCGATTCGGGCAAATCCAGCGTAACTTTGCCGATTTTACCCTTTCTAAAATCGTCCAGTACAGCTTTGGCGGTGCGTTCGGTGTCAACTTCGCCTCCGCGCACCACATACCCACGTTTTGCCGCTATTGAGGATACAATTTCCATACCGGTCAACCCGCTAACATCGACCGAATACCTACCGGCAAGCAACGCAGGGTAGGTTTCCTTCAATTCTTCGGCAAGCGCGCATGCAAGCTCGTAAATATCCACCACATCGTCCTTTATGCTGCCTATGTAGCACAAACGCTTTGCAACTTCTTCATTTTCAAACTTCGGCCAAAGCGTACCCGGAGTGTCCAGCAGTTCAAGTCCGTTTGACAAACGAACCCACTGTTTGCCTTTTGTAACGCCCGGTCTGTCGCCCGTGATAACAGCCTTCCTGCCGGATAGGCAGTTGATTATGGTAGACTTTCCGCAGTTAGGAACGCCCAAAATGAGGCAACGTACAGGCTTAAATATGCCTTTGTTGCGCAGTTTATCCG
>CAKRAM010000044.1 GCA_934294965.1 uncultured Clostridia bacterium | reverse complement strand
TGCCCAGCATAAAGGCACCGAGGGTTGCCACTCCGAAAGATATTCCGCCCAAAACGACGGTTGTTCCCGCGCCTTGGCTGAAAAACGTTTCGGATTTTCTCCGCGGAAGTTCCTTCATCACGTCGCTTTCTTGCTTGTACGTTCCCAGCGCAAGTCCGGGCAAACCGTCGGTAACAAGGTTAATCAGCAAAAGTTGCAGTGCCGAAAGCGGACTGACGTCCCACAAAAGTAGCGCAAAAAACACCGATAGCACTTCGCCGACGTTGCAAGTAAGCAGGTACGTTACCGCTTTTTTTACGTTTTTGAACACCGACCTGCCCACCGAAACGGCGTCCACGACGGTGGCAAAATTGTCGTCGGTCAAAATTATGTCGGCAGCGTCCTTTGCTACTTCCGTGCCGCTTCCCATTGCGCAACCCACGTCGGCGGCTTTAAGGGCGGGCGCGTCGTTTACTCCGTCCCCCGTCATTGCAACAATTGCGCCGTTTTGTTGCCCAGCATTTACGATTTTCAACTTGTCGGAGGGCGTCACGCGTGCAAAAACGGCAATTTTGTCGATTTTTGCGGCAAGTTCGTTTGCCGATATGGCACGGAGCGTTTCGCCGTCCATTGCCAAATCTCCGCCGGTCATAATGCCCAGTTGCCGTGCAATTTCGCACGCGGTGGCAATGCCGTCGCCGGTAATCATCACAGGGCGAATCCCCGCCTGCTTGCAGGTTTGCACCGATTTTGTCGCTTCGGCTTTGGGCGGATCGGAAAAGGTGAACAGCGCACGCACCGTTTGTTGCTCCTCAATGGCGGTGCTTTTTTCAAACTCGGAAGAAACTTCCCGGAAGCACAATGCAATAACACGCAAACCTTTTTGCGCGTAATTTTGTACAATCGGGGCAAATTTTGCGTAGTTTTTGGCATTTTTCATATTGTCCAGACTGCCTTTTGTAACGCAAAGATATTTGCCGTCCACGTGCAAAACCACGGTCATTTTTTTTCGCTTGCTGTCAAATGGAATTTCAAACACCCTCGTTGCGTTTTTGACCTGCTTAACCAATCGGCAGGCGGCAATTTCCATAGGATCGCCGAACCATTTGCCGCCGCTTTCGGTTGCGTCCGAACACCTGCAAAACAGTTGCAAATACGGGTTCGTTGCCGAAAGTTTTTGCGCCGAAGTAGTGCTTGCTCCGTCAAAAATTTCATATAGGGACATCTTGTTTTGCGTAAGCGTGCCTGTCTTGTCCGAGCAAATTACCGATGCCGCCCCTAGTGCCTCAACCGCGGTAAGCCTTTTTACGACGGCGTTTCTTTTTGCCATTTTTTCCACGCCTTTTGCCAAAACGACGGTAACGATTGCAGGCAGTCCTTCGGGAATGGCGGCAACCGCAAGTGAAACCGCCGTCAAAAATACTTCCAAAAACACCTGCGTGTAGGTATTCGTGGGCGACTTTTTCCCGATCGCCTTTACAAAGTTTATAACCAGCACGGCAAAACACACGGCAATGCACACAATGCCGATAACTTTGGACAGTTGCTTCAATTTTTGTTGCAGCGGTGTAACGGCGTTGTCGGAGTCCGCCAGTGCGGAAGCAATTTTCCCCAGTTCGGATTGGCTAGCAACGGCGTACACTTTGGCTTCGCACCTGCCACTTACAACAAAGCTTCCGCCGTATAGCAAATTGTGTCGGTCGTGTCCCGCGCCTGCGTGCTTTTCCACGGCAAGGCTTTCTCCTGTCAAAGCCGATTCGTCTGCCGAAAGTCCCTCGGACAAAACGATTTTGCAATCCGCCGTAACCACGTCGCCCGCCTCAAAAACGCACACGTCGCCCACGGTAACTTGTTGACTGTCAATCAAAACCAAATTTCCGTTGCGAAATACTTTTGTTTTGGGCGCTGTCAACTTTTTTAGGGCGTCCAGCGATTTTTCCGCTTTATGTTCCTGAAACGCTCCCAAAAAAGCGTTTACCAAAACGATGCACACGATGATGATCGGTTCTGTCAGGTCGGCTTTGTTTTTGCTTACGATAGCCGCAACAAGCGACAGTGCCGAAGCAATAAGCAAAATTATTATCAGCAAATCGGCAAATTGCGCTGCAAATTTTTGCAAAAACGGGCGTTTTTTCTTCTTTTCTGTGCTGTTTAATCCGTATTTGCCTATGTTTTCCGCGGCTTCCTTGTAGGATAGCCCTTTTTTTTGATTGTTATTCAAAAGTTCTCCTTTGACCGCCGTGATAATCGTTTATGC
>CAKRAM010000043.1 GCA_934294965.1 uncultured Clostridia bacterium | reverse complement strand
GAATTACATTGCAAATTACCGAAATAACCAACGATGAATACATTGTTAGCGCGGGGCTACACGCCGTCGACGTTGCATTTGCACCGATTGCCACAAGCAACGCAATTGCTATCGGGGAAAATGCGTCGCACAACGCTTTTATTTGATATATTACTGCGTATATGTTTTTGTATACCACCATTACGACAGAAGCAATATAGACGGCAATCAAAACCGATGCTACAAAACTTACCGCATTGTTCGTTCCGCTAGCCAATACGGTCTTTCCTGTTTTTCGAGAAAAACCTGCAACAACGATAATTGCAAATATAACGAGTATCATCGGCAGTACTTTTGCAAATTCTCCTGCAAACGAGTTCAATAAATATTGCCAAAAAGCTTCGGCGGAGTCGTATTCACCCGAAATAATTTGCTTGATTTTGTTCAAAGTGCCGCCGACAAAATCGAACCCTATCGAATCGAAATCGGAAAAATCGATTGCCGTAAGGCCAGATTCCAGTTCTTCCCAAAGCGCGTTTTCGGCATCGTCAACTTCGTCGGCAAAAACGGTTTGCACTTGTCTAGAGCAAAGTAAAACCATTGCAAAAACTACAACAAAAGTTGCCGCAACACATTGAATAAACTTTCTACGACGGGAAACACACATAACAATATTGCAACCTTTGCAGCAAACAGCACTTTTGTTCCGATGCTCGCACACCCCGAATCTTTGCACGCGTCATCGCAAAATTCGGCAAGATATCCAATGCCTACAACCTTGATTATGCAGGAAATTGCCTCACTGCCGACTTTTGCATTTTGGGACAGTTTATATATGGAAAGCACTGCGTCAAAAGCATACTGCATAACCATACCGACAATCACAACCGAGCAGCCAATAAGTACAATGGAAGTAAACTCCGGCTTGACTTGGCGCACGATCAGCACAGTACAAACACCCAATAACGCAACAACTACGATTTTAAGCACGTCCATATTTATATCCCGAAAATATCGCTGATAGTTTGATACAATTCCATAATTACGTTCAGCATCATAACGAGAGCAACCGCCAGTCCGACAAAGGACACAATCGTTGCAACGTCGTCTTTGCCTGCCTGTTTAAGTAACATGGCTACAATGGCAGTAATGATTCCCACCGCCGCAAGCTTAAAAATTATCGCAACACTCATAGATACCTACATAACAACAATGCCGGCCATCACGCCTAGCAAAAAACCCAGTTTGATATACGTAGCGCTCAATTTTGAACATTGAGGCACAACCGAGTTTTCCACGGCCTTAAATTTTGCCGAGTATTCTTGCAAATGATATTTCAGTTGTTCGGAAGACGATGCCGATAGCCCGCTCATAAAGTCGTTCAAATTTTCCGACAATGCTTTATACGGACATTCGTGTTTTTCAGAAAGCAAGTACTTGGAAAACTCGACAGAACAACCGTTTGCGAACTTTTTATCAAACTCGCTTTTAATCAACTTTGCTCCGTTTATGTTGAAGGCAAATTCGTTCAAATAACGATTTAGGTCGCACACAAACAAACAGTACTGCTTTTTTCTTTTCGCAGCATAAATTCCCACAAGCGTGCCGCCTATAATCGAGCATAACAATACTACTATGTCTATCATATTAGTTCACATTATTGCAAAAATCAGCATAATCAGGATTATATTACATCAATTAGTTGCATTATGTTGTTATTTTTGCCAAGTAACACTACTTTGTCAAAGTAGCGTTCTTTTCCGAAAAAGCGAAGAAAATCCTCATATGTGTTGCCGTGCATCGTTGCGGCAACTTTAACTCCGCTTTGGGCGCATCTCATCAAAGACGGAATATCCCCCACGGCAAGTTCGTCGCACACCACCCAATCGGGAGAGAGCGCCCTTATACCGACTTCGAACACATAGGATTTTGGCGCAAACGACAGCACGTCGCAACCGACAATATCGTACATTTCGCCACGCTCGTCGGCAACCAAAACGTTTTCAAGACTACTCATTTTTTGCGCAAAGCACTTTATAAAGGTTGTTTTCCCGCTACGTGGCGCACCAACCACGACAAAATTCCCACAGGACAAAATGCGCATAGTTTCGGCATTTATAACGTCGATATCGTGCGGAATACGAAAACACAGCGATGAGTACTGCTTGAAAAACACTCCCTTGTCCACACCGCTAACGCTGCCGCAAATTCCCACTCTGACACCACCGTCAAGCGTCATAAAGCCACTTGCAAGCATTTTTTCGTATGCGTAAATAGAGTCACAACACAGTTCGTTTACAATTTGGTTGCAACTTTTGACAGAAGAGATAGCATTTGTGCTGCTAGCCGACAATCCTACATTCGACAAATAGCACCGCTTACCTCCTACGTTAAGAACTATCGGCGAACAGTCGCGAACACGCACTTCACGCAAATCGTTTATTGCTGCAAGCTTGTCCGCTATGGAAGGTTCAAAGCAAGCCTCAAATCTCATATCACATTATATAATTCAAGTTGCGTTATTATTACAGTTTTATCTATCGAAAATAAATTGAAGTTCAACGCGAATAATAATTACCAAACAATTGAGAAACATTAACACTACTATTGCACTTGCAAAAATATTAGATAAATATTGATAAATTTAATATGATGCAAAGCAAGTGACTCTGCCATAGTAAACATGAATATTCTCAATTAACTAAACCATGATATTTTTAATTACAAATAGTTAAATTACAAATAACTAAATCGCACAATTGCCGCACAATAACGAGCCGATAAAACAACTAATTTTGTATACGTTATATCAATAATAAGATAACATACAACCACAAGTAACGCGATTGCCACAGAAAAGCAAGATAACGTAAACGGCAACCCGTTACTATACTATTTAGCTTGAATATACAAAACACATAGCCGATAGTTCTATCGCACTAACAAGTATGCATAAAGAAAATTTGCATTCCGTGCAGTAAATAGAAGAAAAACGACCGTAATTCACAAACTACCACCACTAACATAAATACATCCAATTGTAAAAATTCAATTATAAACTATAGAACAACTTAATCATCATCTCAATAATAAAAGAACACAAAACAAGAAAGACTCTCAACTACAAATAACAAAACAACTTAGACAACAGCTAAACAAGAAAAACACAATTGCTATTAATGGCACAAAAAATTAAAATTCATACTCATAACGGTCAATAAAATACAACTATAAAACCCCGATACAATCCATTATTGCACAATAACCGAGCGCCTTCGTAAAACAGTATTATCGCAACAAAAAAACTGCAACGCTTTACGTCGTTGCAGTTTGTATTGATTGCAAAACAATTACTTCGTTCTTTCCATATATTCGCCGGTACGAGTGTCGATACGAATACGATCGCCTTCGTTTACGAACATGGGAACCATAAGGCTGTAACCGGTTTCAACTGTAGCAGGCTTTGTAGCGTTTGTTGCAGTGTTGCCGGCAACGGCAGGTTCGCACTTAACTACTTCCAAAACAACAAAGTTTTCCGGTTCAACGGAAAAAGCGTCGCCATTGTAGAATTTGATGGTTGCAGTGTCGTTCTCTTTCAAGAATTGCAAAGCGTCTTCAACCTTTTCCTTGTTAAGAGGAACTTGTTCGTAGGTTTCGTTGTCCATAAAGTAGTAGATATCGCCATCTGCATAAAGATATTGCATTTCTTTATTTTCGATATGGGCAAGTTCAAACTTTTCGGACGGGTTAAAAGTTTCTTCTCTTACGGCGCCGGTCATAACGTTCTTAATCTTTGTTCTAACAAAAGCTGCGCCCTTGCCGGGTTTTACGTGTTGGAAATCAACAATTACGTAAACGCCGTTATTGTAAACAAAGGTTACTCCCTTTCTAAAATCGCCTGCTAAAATCATAAATGGTCGCCTCCAAGTATTTATCTATAGTATTATAATATGTTTATCGGATGTTGTCAAATCAATAACACCATCTTCTTGTATAAGTAGCAAATCCTCTATGCGTACACCGCCCACTCCGGGAACGTAAATACCGGGTTCACACGTGATGAACTGATTTGCATTCAAAACGCTGTTGGAACGCATCGAAGCCATAGGGGACTCGTGAATATCGATACCCAAACTGTGCCCCGTGCTGTGAGTAAAATACTGTTCGTATCCGTTGGCTTTAATAACTTCGCGGCAAAGCGAATCCATTTCCTTCCCGCCGATACCCGCATAGCAATTGTTAATACCGGTAACCTGCGCCAATGCCACCACGTTGTAGATTTTACGCATTTCTTCACTCGGTTCGCCCAAGAACACGGTTCTTGTCATATCCGAACAGTATCCGTGATAGCGCGCGCCGAAGTCCATAGTGATGGGATCGCCAAGCGCAAGAGGTTTGTTTGTAGGATGAGCGTGCGGCTTGGAGGAATTTACGCCCGAAGCGATTATAGTATCGAAAGCCAGACCTTCCGCACCGTTTTTGTCCATAAGGTATTCCAGTTCAATAGCCAAGTCGCGTTCGGTGATGCCCGGCTTAATTACGGAAAGAACTTGCGAGAACGCCGCATCGGTTATAGATTGCGCCTTTTTGATATACGAGATTTCCGTTTCGTCCTTGTAACTACGAACGTAGTTGATGTCCGCGCCAACAGGTTTAAGGTCAAAATCGGAAAGTTCCTGCCTCATGGAATTAAATTCGGCAACAGTCAATTCCGTATCTTCAAAACCGAGAGTTTTTACTCCGTTTTCCGAAAGAATTTCGCACACCATTCCGAGCGCACTTGTTCCGTTTGCTATTTGACGAACTTCCACGCCGTCTTGCTGCAAAGTTTGCGCCATTTCAAAATATCTCGGATCGGTTATAAACACGTTTTTTTCGTTATGCAACAGCACCAAATAACCGAACGTCGAGGCAAAACCGGTAAAGTACATTCTATTTTTTTCGCTTACAACCAAAACGGCATCCACGTTGGACGCACCAAATAACTTATTTGTGCTTTTCATAAAACCTCCTTAAAAGTCACTAATAAATCTACAAATTTTCATACGTTGCTTTCATTGTCAAAGCATCGTCGGCTTGCGTGCCGTCGGACTCGCAAATAATCACAGGACTGAGTCCGTACTTTTTGATAACTTTTGCTAGTGGCAAAAATTCCGGACCGTAAATTTGGTCAGCAAAGGTCAAATGTCTGATTTCGCCGCCCTTTCCGTATTCGATTTTTGAAAAGTGAACGTGCATTTTGGAGGCGCGTTCAAATCCCAACTCGTTAATCACAAGTTTTATCAGTTGTTCGTAGTCTTCCTCGGTTTTCAAACTGCCGTGAGTGCGAGCGTTCAAATGTCCGAAGTCGATAGCAGGCAAGTAGAATTCGGCAAGTTTACAAAGCTCAACAATCTCTTGCAAATCACCGATTTGATTGATACGCCCCATTGTTTCCGGGCAAAAATAGCAATCGTCCAACTTGTTTTGCACAATTAGCGCAGCAAGCATATTAAGACGTTCGGCAGCCAAAGCAACGGCATCATTCCTTTCCATCTTGCCAACCGACGCCGGGTGAAATACAATGCGATTTCCGCCGAATACTTTTGCCTTAAACGCGCTGTTTAAGACGTAGTTGAAGGATTTTTCCACCATGTCCATGGACGGATTAGCAAAATTTATGTAATACGGAGCGTGAACCGTTATCTCTACGCCGTACTTTTTGCTTTCATCGCCGATTGCTTGCGCCTTTTCGTCACCGATGTTTATTCCTCTTCCGAAAGAATATTCATAGACGTTCAATCCCTGATCGGCGCACCATTTTGGGGCGTCCAAAGTGGACTTGTGACCTTCGTCGTAAAAGCGTTTACAGTTTCCGCTAGGACCAAATTTAATCACTTACAGCATTCTCCTTGTCAATTTGTAACTGTTTAACCAGTTCTTCCACGCTATCAAACGGCTTGGTTGCCCTCAAAAAACGTCGAATGACCAGCGCAATATCTCTGCCATACAAATCGCCTTCAAAACCGATTAAATGAGCCTCAATCGTTGACGATTCGTCCCCGAACGTAGGTTTGTTCCCTATATTAACAATAGCGCGATACGTTTTCCCCAAAACAGTCGCATCGGCAACAAATACTCCGCAAGGCAACAACTTTTCGTCACCGACAAGGACGTTAGCCGTAGGAAAACCGATTGTATGACCGATTTCTCGCCCGCGAACGACTTTTCCCAATATAAAGTAAGGCTCGGACAACATTTTGTTGACTTCATCTATCTTGCCTTCACAAAGCATAGCCTCTATATTGACGGTCGAAACTTTAGTTTCGCGATAAAACAGTTCGTCGACAACCTCAACGCAGACACTAGGCAAATAACTTTTGATATCTTTCGGCGTAAGCCTGTCACATCCGAAAGTATAGTCGCTTCCGCACACAATATACAGAGGCTTATATCGAGAGATTGCATTCAAAAAGTCCACACCGCAAGTTTGGGCAACGGCTTTATCAAACGGCATCGTAATTACATAATCTATGCCCGCATCGGCAAAAATTTTGAGCCTTTCTTCCAAGGTGAAAATAGTCTTTTTGCCGCGTCCGAAATACACCTTGGGACTGTTTGAAAAAGTTGCTATAGCCACTTTTCCGCCAAGGTTTTCGGCAATCGCTTTGGCCTTGTCGATTATGCGCATATGTCCGATATGCAAACAACCGAAGTATCCTAGGCAAACGACAACTTTATCCGAAATATTTTCACCGATATTTGCAACTTTCATTGTTTATCTAAATTTTTTAGGTAGTATTGCAAATCCAGCGTTTTGCCATCGGCCTTGCCAACGCCAAAAAACACTCCATCGCAATATACTTTGTGATAACCCGCACAATCGCAAGGCACAACCTTCTGTCCGAAATCGATATTCTTAAAATATTTGGACGAATAATCGACGGAGGGCAAATCCGACAGCGGATACATAACATCACTTACGCAATCTTGCTTTTTATCGCGAATTTCGTCCAGCGTAAACGCATTTTCAATCAAAAAACAACCCGATTGCAAACGAATTAAGCCGCTCATATATCCAATCGTGCCGCATGCGTCCGCCAAATCCCGAGCAAGAGAGCGAATATAAGTACCGCCGGAACACTTTATGTCAAAAACAAACGTGTCGGCGCTTTCCTTCCGAATGTAATCAAAGGAATACACCGTAGTCTTTCGGGATTTAAGTTGTAACTCCACGCCTTCTCGCGCGAGCTTGTAAGCGCGTACACCACCTACGGACAAAGCCGAATATATCGGCGGAATTTGGTCGATTGAGCCGACAAAGTATTGCGCGTTTTTCCGCAATTCTTCATCCGAAGGAATACTACCGCCACTACCGCTTACAACTCCGTAAGAATCCAGCGTATCGGTGGTTTTTCCGAATGTGAAAAACGCGCGATAGACTTTAATTTTGTTTGCAAGCAGGTCAAACAGTTTAGTCGCCGAACCCACGGCAACAGGCAAAACGCCTGCCGCACCGGGATCCAGCGTGCCAAGATGACCGACTTTTTTTTGCTTTAAAGTCTGCTTGATACACACAACGCAATCGCTTGCTGTGGCTCCGACAGGCTTAAGGACGTTTATAAAACCGTTCATATCGTGAACCCCACAACTCGAACGATTTTTTCTATCACATCTTCGAGCAAGCCGTTTATCATACATCCCGATGCCAAAATGTGTCCGCCGCCGCCAAAGTGTTTGCAAACTTCTCTAACGTCGAAGTTTTTACCGCGCATGCTTACTTTATAGATATTACGTGCATACTCCACAATGCAAACGCCGACTTTTGCCGTGACGATGTTTATGGCAAATTGAACCAAACCGGAGGTTGCCGAAGAATCCAACGAAAGCGAGTCCAAATCTTCTTTTGTGACATACAACAGCGCCATTTGTCCATCGTAGTAACTCCGTATTCGTGAAAGCGCCAATCCATACAATTTGTTTTCCGCAAAAGTCGTATCGCAAAAGAACGAACGATACACTTTTTCTTTATCGGCACCCAAGTCCGACAGTTCCGCTGCGGCAGTAAATACAACCGAATCGGTGTTGGAATGGGCAAAATTGCCCGTATCGGTGCAAATACCCATGTACAGATATGTTGCCAATTCCGCGTCGATATTGACGCCAAGGAATTTTATTATTGCATAGACGATTTGGCAACAACTCGCGTACGGATACAAGCAATTGTATTTGGAAAAATAATCGCCGCCGTGATGGTCAATGGTCAAAGTTTCGTTTGCAGCGTCGTAAAATGCGTCGTCATCACCGATTCTTAACAAATCGGCGCAATCGACCGCCACCAGTAAGTCAAATTTGCCTTCCGCCCTATGCTTAATTTCGGCAGAGCGACTAAACTTCAAGATACTTGCAGACAACGTGCTTTCGCAAAAAACGGTGACGGCTTTGCCGAGTTTTTCCAATGCCAAACGCAACGCAACGGAGGCACCTATGGTGTCTCCGTCCGGATTTTTGTGCGCAAACAGCGCTATACGTTGTTTGGACGACAAGAGTTTTGCCGCTTGTTCAATCGTCGTTTTTTGATATGATTTCATTTAGTATCTCGTCAATTTTTTGCCCGTAAGACATAGACGTATCCAATACGAATTGAAACTCGGGCACTTTCCTAATATGCATCGATTTGGATATTTCTTTACGAATAAAGCCTGCACTTTCCTTGATTGCCAAGAATGTTTGAGCGGCTTTTGCGGCATCGGTAGAAAATACGCTTACGTATACTTTTGCCGTGGACAATTCCCTGTCGCAGTCTACATCCAATATCGTAAACAATTCCGTAATGCGCGGATCTTTGACCTTTTTTGTCAAAAGTTCAGCGATGTAACGCTTAAATTCGGAATTTAGTTTATCCGTTCTGTTGTTCATTGTGCAATTTCTTCCATTTGATAAATTTCAAACACGTCGCCGACCTTTATGTCGTTGTAGTTTTCTACGGAAATACCACATTCGTAGCCTGCGGCAACCTCTTTAACGTCATCTTTGAACCGTTTAAGCGCCAAAATATTTCCGTCGTAAATACTTATGTCGTTACGGTAAATGCGAACCTTACCGTTGCGAACGGCCTTACCCGAGGTAACGTAGCAACCTGCAACGGTTCCCACTCCGGTAATTTTGAACACTTCCCTGACGTCCACACTACCCAAAACGGTTTCGCGGAATTTGGGAGCAAGCATACCTTTCATTGCGGCGGTAACGTCGTCAACGGCGTCGTATATAACGCTGTAAGTACGGATATCCACGCCTTCGCGTTCAGCAAGTGCTTTTGCGTTAGAATCGGCACGCACGTTGAATCCGATAACGATGGCGCCGGAAGCCTTTGCAAGCATAATGTCGGTTTCGTTTATACCGCCAACGCCGCCGTGAATAGCAGATACCTTAACTTCATCGTTAGATATCTTTTCAAGGCTGGCTTTGAGTGCTTCAAGGCTGCCTTGAACGTCGGTTTTGATGATAAGATTGAGCGTTTTGAGTTGACCTTCGGAAATACGTCCGAACAAATCGTTAAGGCTGATGGATTGCGTTTGACGAGCGTTTTCCAACTTAACCTTGTCTTTGCGTTCTTCTGCAGCCTTTTTGACGAGTTTTTCGTCGGCAACGTACATATAGTCGCCCGCTTGGGGAACTTCGGAGAAACCGAGAACTTCAACGGGAGTTGACGGACCTGCCGATTTAACTTTCTTGCCCTTGTCGTCGAACATTGCGCGGATTTTGCCTGTAGCATATCCTGCAATGAGGCTATCTCCAACGTTGAGAGTGCCGTTGGCAACCAAAATAGTTGCAACCGGGCCACGACCTTTGTCCAATCTTGCTTCCAAAACCGTGCCGGTAGCGCGTTTTTTTGGATTGGCTTTAAGTTCTTTAAGTTCGGTGACGAGCAATACGCTTTCCAAAAGTCGATCGATGCCCTGACCGGTTTTTGCCGACACGGGAACCATAATCGTATCGCCGCCCCATTCTTCAGCAACAAGTCCGTATTCGGTAAGTTGTTGCTTAACGCGTTCGGGATCAACGTGCGGTTTGTCCATTTTGTTGATTGCAACGATAATGGAAACGTCCGCTGCTTTTGCGTGATTGATTGCTTCAATCGTTTGCGGCATAACGCCGTCGTCGGCTGCGACTACGATAATTGCAACGTCGGTTATTTTTGCTCCGCGAGCGCGCATTGCGGTAAACGCTGCATGTCCCGGAGTATCGATAAACGTGATATTTTCGCCGTTAGCGGTAACCGTGTATGCACCGATGTGTTGCGTAATACCGCCTGCTTCGCCGCTGGTTACGTTTGTATTGCGGATTGCATCCAACAAAGAGGTTTTACCATGGTCGACGTGTCCCATAACCGTAACGATGGGAGCGCGCTTGGTGTCATTTTCCAATCCGTCGTCGGCTTCAGCCGTAGAAATAATTTCCTCGGCGGTCTTTTCCATTTTAAGTTCCAACTCGACGCCGTGCATGCTTGCGATATACGCCGCATAGTCAAAGTCTACACTGTCGTTGATGGTTTTCATTATACCTTCTTTGAACAGTTGCTTGATGATTTCCGATGCGGAGACACCGATTTTTTCACTCAAAACTTTTATTGCGACTTCTTGAGTGGAAACGACTGCGTGCGTAATTTTGGGAGCGACCGGTTTATTTTCCGACGATTGCTCGGACTTTTTACGATTGCGACGAACAACTCTGTCCTCGTCGTAATCGCCCGAGAAATCACGCGTCATAAGGTTCTTTTTCAAACTGCTTACGCGCTTTTCGTCCGGATGTTCCTTTGTTTTATTCTTATTGCCGTGTGCCTTTTGAGCTTCGGGACGAGGCATTTCCACTGCACCGCCGCCATATTTTTTAGGTGCCGGTTTAGCGGACGGACGTTTGTCTTGAACGTCGTCCTTACCAAATTGAGCGGGTTTGCCGTTTTGTCCTGCGGGACGAGAATTGCGACCTTCTTGTCCGGGGCGAGCAGGTCTACCGTTTGGTGTGCCCTGTTGATTTCTTTTATTGTCGGGAGTTGTGGGGCGTTGAGGTTGCTTGCTTGCCGAAGTATCCAAAAACTTACGAACGCGGACGTTTCCTTTATCGTCGGTATATGTTTTAACTTCACGACCGTATTCGTCGATAACCGAAACAACCTTTGTCGTTGACCGCGGCGTTGTTGTAGTGGCAGCAGCCGGCGCAGGAGTTTTTTCCGTTGTTGTCTCAACCTTAGCCGGTTGTTGTTTTTCGACAGGTGTCGGAACTTCCTCCACCGTCTTCTTTTCAACCTCTTGAGTTTTTATATTTTCTATGTTCGGGGCAACGGCAGGTTGATTTTCGACCACTGTTTCAGCCTCAACGCGACGCATCTCCTCTTCGGCTTTTTTTGCAAACTCTATTTTGCGAGCGCGAATTGCGTCGTTAAGCGCGAACACGCGTTGTTTGACCGCCGCAACGTCGTTTTGAGCGTGACGGGCAGCAGCAACCACTGCGGTCTTAACATTTTTAACGTTTTCATAGCCCTTATTGGTTTGGGTTTTAGGTGTATTTGCCATATTACCTCCGACAACTACTTCAAATTTAATACTACTGCATCGGCAAGTGATTTGTCGCATATTGCCACTGCCTTGCAGTTTCTTCTTTTAAGTAAATCATATTCGTCAATTTGCATTGCTTGTAGCCCGCGCTTTTCGGTAAAGGAAAGCAACGACTTTTTTGAGCCTTCGGAAAGATTTTGTGTATACAAAACAACGAATATACGTTTGCGACACGCCTTTATGCCGTCAACGCCGTACGCAATCGAACCTTTTTTGATCGCAAAACCGATGTAAGTTTCAATTTTATTGTTCAAGTGCGTTCTCCAATACGGCGATAAAATCAGGATCCAACTTTATGCCGTTATTCTTTGCAAAATTTTTGTTATTAGCCGCGCGAGCAATACATTCCTTACACTTACACAAATAAACTCCGCGTCCGCCCGACTTTCCGCCCGCATCCAAAACGGCAACGCCGTCCTCGGATTTTGATATACGAAAAAGTTGGTTTTTGGGTTTCATTTGCCTGCAAGCAACGCACATACGCTCGGGAATGACTTTTTTCTTCACTATTCGTGTTCTCCGATTTCGATATCGTCAAACATACCGCTTTGCAAAGCAGCCGAATAGGACTTGACGTCGATTTTCCAACCGGTAAGTCTTGCAGCCAAGCGAGCGTTTTGACCTTCTTTGCCGATAGCAAGCGAAAGTTTTTCGTCTGGAACGACAACTTTTGCTTCCTTGGTTTCTTCATCGGCTTGAACTATCATAACCTTTGCAGGAGAAAGAGAACGAGCGATATAGTCCAAAATATCACTACTCCAAGGAATAATGTCAATTTTTTCGCCACCGATTTCAGACACGATGGCATTGACTCTTACACCCTTGCTGCCTACGCAAGCACCGACAGGATCGATTTCCGGATCGGTGGAATATACAGCCATCTTGGTGCGGAAGCCTGCTTCCCGAACGATGCCCTTGATTTGCACGATATCGGCGCGAATTTCCGGCACTTCGTTTTCAAACAAACGCTTAATAAACACGTAGCTTGCACGGGAGAGGATAACTTGCGTTCCGCCAACGCTGTCGCGAACGCGCTTAACAAGCACCTTTATACGATCGCCGACACGGAATTTTTCTCCGGGAATTTGTTCTTGCGGCGTCAAGGTTCCTTCCATTTGGTTTTTGCCGATTTCTACGTAAATCGTGCCATCGTCCTTAACGCGAGTAACAACGCCGATAAGCAATTCGTTCTCTTTGTCGGAATATTCGTTGTAAGTGACGTCTTTTTCCGCTTGGCGAAGGCTGTTCATAATAACCTGTCTTGCGTTTTGAGCGGCAATTCTTCCGAAAGTACGAGGATCGATTTCAGTCAAAATTTCTTCGCCGAGTTTGACGGTCTTTTTGATGTTGCGCGCGTCTTCCAAAGAAATTTCTTTTTCGGGCACTTCTACCGTTTCAACAACGACTTTGCAAATATATACGCGAATCGAAGCTTTTTCCGGGTTGGTTTTAACAACAACGTTGGACGCTTCGCCATAATTCTTTTTGCACGCAATCGTAAGTGCAGCTTCCAAAGATTCGATTACCTTCTCTTTGCTGATGCCTTTAGATTTTTCTAGTTCGTCCAGAGCAAGGAAAAAATCTTTATTTGTCATTTCGGAATCCTCCTAAAATTCAATAACCGGCTCAACCTTTGCCGTATCTTTAATTTCAAATGTAAGTTCGCCTTTTTCGGTAAGCAGCACAAACGACGTTTCCGTGTAGGAACTCAAAATTCCCGTGTACTGCTTTTTGCCGTTAAGAGGCTTATATAACTTTACGGTAATTTTTTTGCCCAAGTTTCTTTTGTAATCTCTCGGAAGTTTCAAAGGACGGTCAATACCCGGCGACGAAACGTTAAGCGTGTAGGCGCATTCAATCGGATCCAACTCGTCCAACGGCGCATCAATCGCCTTGTGCAATTTTTCGCAATCGTCGATTGTCACTCCGCCTTCCTTGTCGATGACGATTGTTAGATTCATACCGTCGTATTTTTTTTCATAAAGCACTTCTATCACTT